>CAYLZH010000224.1:0-8623 GCA_964388245.1 uncultured Bacteroidales bacterium | reverse complement strand
ATTTTTACCAAGATGTTGGAGTGATGGTGCATGCCGGAACGTATCTAATTCTTACGGTACAGGGCAATAGTACCTGGTAAGACCTGGGTATTACCATATTTATCGGTAGTCATAATTTTATATACATACACTCCGGGAACGGCTTGTTTATTCGAATTTGAGATAGTTCCATCCCATTGGTCGTGCACAGAATTGCTTTCAAAGATTAAATTTCCATACTTATTAAATATCATCATACAATAAACATAGTCCATACAAGTACCTGGTTCAGGACCAAAATAATCATTTATACCATCACCATCAGGAGAAAAGGCATTTGGGATAAGAATTTTATGTTCGATCTGTACATCTAAAATTAGAATCACAGAATCGGAACAGGCAAATTCATTTTCACAGGTATGGATAATTTTGTATTGTCCTGATTCAATGAAGTTATATTTCACTTGTGCTATATCTCGAAAAACCTGATTGTTAATAATCCACTTATTCCGGATAAAATTGGCAGATTGAGCTGTAAATGTATATTCATTTATGTTGCGCTCAGAACTAATTGTGGCAATAGGTTGGTCGTTGATTATTATTTCTTCAGGGTAAGTCCAATTAGATCTACCACCAGCGCCTTTATCTGAAATCGCAAGGGACACAACATAGGACCCTGCTTCTTTGTAGAAGTGAACCGGATTAGGCAATTCCGAATAAGTACCATCACCAAAATCCCATGAATATGAATAGTTTGCTGAATGATTCTCAGGTTTAAAAAGAATTTCAGACCCAACACATGAATTATAGGAGCTGGCATAGAATTTAGCATTCAGAATTATTTCAGCCTTGTTGTTAGCAAAGGCATCGGATTGATCAATCTTGACTTGTTTTTCAACAACTGGTGTAATTTCAATTTTATGAGTACCTGTATTATCTGCAATATTGTTTTTCGGGTTTATCACAGGTTCTGACTTTACAAGTGATATGGTGGCAGATTCTTTTAATTTTCCTGATTTTTCTGATGGTTCATGTGTCGAAACTGTAATCTTACCGGGCTGATCAATTTTTGAAGGTTCTAATGCTGTTTTTTGTTTGTCAGTATGCTGAATATTATTAGTATCATTCAATATAAAATAATAAAGACCTGCGACAATAATAGCAGAAACGGTTACAATGGCTGCAGTTTTAAATATCGAGAATGAAGAGCTCAATCCACTTATAGGTTTCGATAGCATCGACTCAAATTGAAGCCAATCGGAATGATTATAAGGTAGTTCCATTTTGTCTACCTTATCTTTGATGATATGTTCAAATTTGCCCTTATTACTGGTCATGTTCGTCTAAATATTTTTGATAAAATTCTTTTAATTTCATTTTTGCTTTCGCATAGTTCGATTTCGAAGTACCTATATTAATTCCAAGATGTTCGGCTATTTCCTTATGGGTATAGTTCTCAATAACATATAAGTTGAAAACAGTTCGATAAGCAGGACTAAGTTTCTGAATCAATTTTAGAATTATTTCGGCTTTCGCTTTTACAAATAATTCTGAATCGTCCTGTTCCGATTCCTGCAATGCTTTCTCAAGTGTATAATCATCGCTAACAGGATATAATAATTCTCGTTTTCGTCTTACATAGTCAATAGAATTATTAACCATAATTCTTCGAATCCAGCCTTCAAAAGAACCCTCGTTTTTAAAACTATTCAATTTCTTGAAAACTTTTAAAAAGCCATCATGTAAAATATCTTTCGCCTCATCACGATCGCCAGCGTACCGCATACAAACAACCAACATTTTACCATAAAATGTTTTGTATAAAACTTGTTGGCTTTTTCTGTCTCCATTTATGCAATTATTGATCAAATTGGCCACTTTGGCCCTATCTGTAAAATCCATACATGCTCTACGCTTCGGTTGTTAGACGATATGAAAATCTTTGAGTTGCTTGTTTAGTACACTAAATTAAAGGAATTTGATGTTATTTGCGAATTATCGATAAAAAGAAATTGTTATTATTTAAATATCTTTCTTTTGTTCAGTGCATTATGGTATTTGCGTGCATTTAAATTATGCTGTGTGAGATTCATTGAAAATGTATGATAGCCTGAGAAATCATCTTTTGCACAAAAAAACAGATAACTATGAATTTCGTAATACAAAACAGCATCGATAGAGGCAATTGAAGGTGTACAGATAGGTCCGGGTGGAAGGCCATTAATAAGATAGGTATTATAGGGCGATTTTGTCTTAAGGTGTTTTTTTGTAACTCTTTTAATTGAAAAGTCACCAATTGCAAATTTGACAGTAGGATCAGCTCCCAGTGGAATGTTTCGTTTTAGCCTGTTGACATAAACTCCTGCTATCCGGGCTTTTTCATCATTCTTATTTGTTTCTTCATCGATAATAGAGGCTAATGTAGATATTTCTATGGGAGTCATACCTATGTCCCTGGCTCTTGTTGAGCGTTTTGTATTCCAGAATTTTTCGTACTCATAAAACATTCGTTTCATAAATTCTTCGCCGTTAGTATTCCAGTAAAAGTTATAGGTATTGGGGATAAATGCTGATAAAATTGTATTTTGATTGAATCCAAAACTTTGAATTAAACTATCATTTTTAAAAGCCTCCATCACCGAACTTGAGTCTGTTTCTAATAATCTTCCGATTTTTCCTGCAAGCTTTTCAATCGTTCTTATTTTGGTAAATGATACTTTTACAACACTTTGCCTGCCCGATCGAATGATATTGATTAAATCATTATTGCTCATTGTAGAATTGATCAGGTATTTTCCCGGATTGACAAAAGACTTAAGCTTTTTTTGTTTTGCCACCCACGAAAAAGATGCTGTGTCGATAAGCAGGTTGTCATGAATTAAAATCTTAATTAAATCACTATATGCCGATCCTGTTGGTATAAATAAGTAGGTCGATTCATTGGGTGGTAAATTGATATTGGATTCGTAAATATCATTGTATTTGTTCTTTCCGACAAACGAAATGGCTATCAGAAGAATAACTGTAATTGCCCACAACCAGCGCCTGGCAATTATATTTTTATGTTTGTTTGGCTCCATTAGTGATTTACCAGTATACTGAAAGGTCAGTAAAATGACCAGGCAAAAATAAAATTTTATTATTGTAATCCATTCTTGATAGTGCCTTTAGTAGTCAGCTATTACCATTTACAAGAAAACTATTGACATTTTCATTTAAATCCAGTATTGAAAAAGCGCCGTCAAATCTTATATAAATCCGTCCGGCGCTTTCATGCTTAATATTTCAATAGAAAACTATTTTACAGGATAAACGATTCTGGTTTGCCATTTCGCAGGATCGGTTTCAGTTGTTGGATCGGTAATGTATTCTTCCCACGGCGAGCCGGCCATTTCAAAACCACAATTCAAAAGGTAACTACCCATTAATTCATGTACTAATCCAAGGTCATCGTAAGAACCAATGTGTAAATATTCTATTGCGCTCTGCTCTTTAATTCCTGAAACCATGATTTCATTAAAGTTACCGATTGTGTTAACAACAGGAATGGCAGCCTCGAAATGAATATACGATTCAGGATTCCAGGTATGATACATGCAGTATGGTACACCAGCCATTTCAAGGTTATTGGTTTGGAAAAACATAACAAGCTTTCCATATACTTCTCCCATTTTCGCTTCCATATCTGTAATCAGGCATGAATCATTTATTGCATAAGAGGTAAGCGGTTTTGATGTAATTTCTTTTATGCCGGAATAGTCAGGCATAGCTTCGCACGTATCTTTCAAATTTTGCAGGCCCTTAACAAAATAAGGATCCATCATTCCGGGCATCATAAGTCCTAATATTCGGTTTACCGGCCAGGATAAATCACTCATACTCATTCCCCAGGTAACTTCAACGCCATCATCGGTTTTGGAAAATTCCCAACTTCCCACAGAAGTACCATCTTCGCCAAAATCGAGAAAGTTTTTAATTAAGGTGTGTGGTTTACTTTCTTGCACTGTAAGCGTACCATTTCCCATTTCCTCGCTTTTCCATGTGTGTTTTGCACCCACACCGGCTTTTGGTCCTTCGTATTCCGAAGTCATATCATCGCTCTGAAACGGTGACCATTTATCCCAGTTCTGTAGATTATTAATCTGATTAAAAATTACAGCTTCAGGAGCAGCGATCAGTTGCTTTTTATCAAAATAAACATCTTTTGGCAGAAAGACTGCTACTATTAATGCAAGCCCAATAATAATCAGTAGGGCAAAAATTATTACTTTAATCGTTTTCATAGAATGTTTTTTTATGGTTTGAGACAAATATATAGAAAAATATATTATTTTTTGGCAAAACTTAATGACAGCTTGCTCGTATCGATAAGTACAGGTGATCAATTACTGTTTGATTAGCAACAATAGGCTGTTTAAATAGTTTTTTGGGATTTAAAAAGGATATTTTTTGATGTCGAGACGAAAATTGATAGTTTCATTTAGAAAGCTCAACCCTGAGATGCAGGCTGAAATAATGAAGGCTTTCCCCGGCGATTTGAAAGATCATGCCCGAAAAATACCCAGGAATGATACAGGTTTCTTTTATGCTATTGAGTTTGATACCGAAAAAGCAAGTTACCTTGTAAAAATTGATATGGATTTTGATAAAACCATCGATGAATCAAAAATGGAACGAATCCTTATGGAGCAGGAAGGAATGAAAGAATCTCAACGTATGTTCTATCGAAGTGGATTATCATCGAGTTCTGATGATGCATAGTTATTATTATAACCAAATCGGATTAGTTTTCTGAGGCAAAAATCATCTTGTCCGAATCTTTAAAAGATTTATATTTGTGCAAAATGATTAGGCTTTATGAATTTATTTAGAATCAACTCTATAGTCCTGTTTCTGTTTATAATAAATACTTTTAATCAACCCCTTTTCGCATCTGGCAAAATACATGCAGAGGCATCGAAGGCTAAAAACTATCTTACAAGGCCAGTACTAACCGACTACTCTGTTGGAATATGGGGAGGCGCTAACTACAGTACCACATTGTTTTCAGGAAAATTTGCGATTGCGAATGTCGATATTGTTCGTTCAAGTTATCGATTAGGAAGGTCATTCGGACTCAGTGGAAATTGGAGAAAAAATGACAGGTGGTCGTTTCAGGTTGAATTCAACATTGAGCAGAGAGGTATGAAATTCGAAGACCAATCCAGTCAAAAGTATTTCATTCCCGAAATAAACGAACCACGATTACTGACAACTGATGTGCAAGCCGAATTCATTCAAAACTTTTATTCTATTCCGCTTGTAGCAAATCTTCATTTTGGCAGGGTATTTAAATGGTATATATCAGGAGGGGCCTGTTTTAGTTATCTTAAAACAGCAAGAGTAATTGGAACCATGGAATATGATTATTTCAATACAACCCATTCTGTTATTATTAAGGACAGGGCTGATATTGAATTGATACCAACAACAGATTATGGAAATGATATCAGTTTATTAGCTGGAATTGGGGTAATTGCTCCACTGGTAACCGGAGTGCGAGGACCTGTTGCCAGTTTTTTAATTGATGTACGATACTATCAGGGGTTGTTTAATGTATATAAAGGCGAGGCACCGGACGAGATAAACCCACTATTGCTAATTGATCCGACCATTGAGGTGGAAGATCCAGTACATCCAAACGATGGACAGGTTATTCGAAATGTAGTCTTCTCGCTCAGAATGGGTGTTGTAATTGCCATTTAACCGAGCCGCTTTCTTCTTTTCTTTTCTGAAAAATCAGGGCAGGAAGGAGCTTTCCTTCGTTTCTTCTTTTGTTTTTTGGATTTGTATTTTTTTTTCGATTGCTCAAACTGTTTTTCCTGTTGATAATAAAATTCCCAATATTGCTCGGGAACTACATCCTTTCTTTCATCAATAATTTGTTGGTCCTTTTCAGGGCGTATTTTGTTTTCTGATGCCGTACTATTTTTAATATTATCATCAAGCTTGAAGTATTCACTTTTAATTTCGATTCCATGCAAAAGTTTAAGCGCATCTTCCTCTGTTTTGCAACTTGTTTGAACAAGAAGACTCCAATTAATCTTACTTGAATTAAGCGAAGGGTCTAATTCGAACAGGTGTTTAAGCCTGTTCGAAAGCAATAAATGATAATTAGTAATCCAGTCATCTTTAAAATACGGGTATTTACTAAACACGATCGTAATTTCTTTAACATTCCGGTTTATAACTCCCGGAATCCATTCTTCAGGATTCTCAAACTCAGATTTTGCGTACCCATTTCTCAAAAAACACAGATTGATTGATTCCTTAGGAGCATATTTATCAGTTTCATTATAATCGAAACACGACTCAAGTTCGGTAATAAATTTTTGTGGTTGATTGAGCCATACCGGTTCGAATTTTTTTTGTGCCCAGCCCGGAGCTGAGAAGCTTATAAGAAGCAATATTATCAGATATAGTGATTTGGTATACATCACATGTTTAAATTTCATACAAAGTAAGCTATAGTTTTTTATTCTTAAAAGAAACCTGATGTGTAGTTTTTGAAAATGGTTTTGATCTATTTAATTTTATGATTTACATATTCTTTCTTTTTTTTTAAGCTTGCCCTGCGTTTTTCCATATTTATAAAAAATATGTACTTCATTATTTTCGTTTACCAAAGAAATCAGGAATAAATTAAGTATAATCTATTGCTCTTGATTATAAAATCAGATTTTTTTTTAATGATTATCACATATTTGATTTCGAGATATATAAAGAATCCTAAAACTGCCCGAGTGAGGTTTAGAAAATATATTTTTTACTACTTTAGCACAATCATTATTTCAAATTGATAGAAGGTATGAAGATTTGGTATATTACTCCTTTGCTGTTAACTCTTACGGTTCTTTTGTCTTTACAGTCCTCAGCACAGTTTTCGATGGCGCTTGGCGGAACGGGCTACGTTTTTGTAAACTCCAACGACCAAAATCTTCACTACGGCCCTCAGCTTCGTGCAAATTTCGATTGGGATAATAAGGTTTTGAGTTTTGGTGGTTCATATTATTTTCCTGTAATATCGAAAGTACCCACCGTAGCAAAAAGAGCAGGATTGGCACCTATTGAGTTTCCCGAAAAACTCAATATTATTAATTCAGTTGAAGCCTACGGGATTGACTTTGTTGCTGATTTCCATTATTATTTCAGAGGTGTACCTATCGATGGCAGGGCGCTGTACGGAATTGCTGGAGTGGGTACCTTCTATTATAATCAAACCTATAACTTATCGAGCTTTGATGATAGTTATTATTATGCCGATAATTATATAGACGGTGCAAATTATTATTCAACGCAATTGACTTTTGATGTTGGGATTGGTGGTAAAATGCCCATGCGCAAAAAATCGTGGTATTACGAGCTGAAATTTACTTTTCTTACTGATCCTTACAAGGATTATAAGAAAGGAGTACAGGGAAGCCATTTTATTACTTTTAATACCGGCTTCAATTTCCATATGAAAACCCGCAAAAACAAATACCAACGGATGGCAATGGGCCGAACAAAGAAACAGCGCAAAAAATCAGTTTCAAAGATCCGCAGGTAAACAATTATTTTTCCCATGAATGAATTCTTATGTCTTTTGTTTCTCGTAAAAAAACTCCAAAACACAAGCGACACGTCTATTGTTTTATTACTTGTTTATTAAATATGCTGTTTGTACACACTATCCTAACCAAATAAATTCCACCTGGTTGTTTCGAAATATCAATAAATACAATACTTTTATTGGTTCCTGTATTTGAATAAACTTTTTGCCCAATGGAATTAAATATTTCAATGGCATTAATTTTTAAATCTGAATTGTTTTCGATTCTGAATTTCCCTTTTGATGGATTTGGATATAAAGAAAGCAGATTTGCAATAAATAGGCTTTTTTCAATGGATTTTTCGCTAATTATTGAACTATCGCTGGATGTTGAATCTGCCGTTACTCCAAAGAATATAGGAATTTTAAATGATGGGATTTCAGGTGGCTGAGGAATATCGTAATTACATTGTGGCTGATAATTAATCTTTCTATAGCTGAAATTACTACTTTGTGGATTAATATATGCATTTACATGAGATGCATTTTCGGCATGGAATCCGGGAATTAATTTAACTCTTCTGTCTGCAATATAATCAACAGGTACATACGATGGAATATTGAGAGAAGAAACAATATCGGTAGATTCCACATAAATCTCTCCAGGTTCGGCAGTCTTAATAAAATTTTCGTAGGTTAAGCAAAATAAATTATGCAACAACATATAATCCAATCCATTGTAAAACCCACTTATGTTACCTCCAATGCCAAGTCGTTCAGGCCAAATTAGGCGGTTTATTGATGACCATTCAATGTGGGGCCAATAGAAATACAGATAGGGATGATAATTTTCAATCACTTCGAAATTAAAATTGTACGGGCCACACTCAGGAGCAACATTTAATTTATCGAGATAAGTTTGCCTGGCACTTTGATTACCGTAGGAAATATCCGGCGATTCATGGAGTATTCCACGGACCAATCGCATGTGCTCGTAACAATGCTCTTCCAGCATAACATGTCTTAAAAATTCATAATATGTATACTCAGCACCCCACCATCCTAAGGATTGCC
>CAYLZH010000223.1:0-8623 GCA_964388245.1 uncultured Bacteroidales bacterium | reverse complement strand
ACGGATTTTATGAAATCAAACAATTACAGTACTTTTGGAACTGCGAAACTTGAGTGAATAAAACTACTACCGTTTTACCATCAACCAATTGCCTTAAATATCCCGAATTCCAATCAACACATTCCTGTTTTGGGTTAGATGAAAACAGATGAGGTAAGAATAGATAAATTTCTTTGGGCTGTACGGATTTTTAAAACCCGAAGCAAAGCTGCTGATGCATGCAAAAAAGGCAGGATCAGTATAGATGGAATTGAGGTTAAGCCCAGCCGTACGGTAAAACCGGGCGATATTATTAAAGTCAAAAGATCGCCTGTTGTTTACACATATAAGATTATTGCCCTGCTACATAACCGTGTTTCGGCAAAACTTGTAGCCGGATATGTTGAAAACCTCACACCACAGGACGAGCTTGATAAGTTGGAGATCAATAAGTTTGGTGGATTCTATTATCGTGATAAGGGATCAGGACGGCCGACAAAAAAAGAACGCCGGATTATTGATAGTATAAATTTGGATGATTAAACAATCGCATTGATAATATGTCTATTGCATTATTCCTCAATCTTTATCCGGAAGAAGAGATAAGTTCTCTATTTATCCTTATTACCCCAGGGTTCATCAGGATTATACGAAAATCTCTTGCCCGCTCCCATGCCCGAAAGTTCCCATTTTGAAGTTACTTTCGTTTCATATTCTTTTTCTATTCGCTGTCCAACGGGATTGATCAATTCTCTGCTGTCGAGTCTGGGATTTTTAATCGAGGTAGCTATAGGATAGGCGTTCATTCTCTCAGCCGGATAAGGTTCGAGCATAGCTGTTACATCGCTCAATGGTATATTTTCACGTAACCATTTTTTCTCATAATGCCTGGGTAAGATGACCGGGCACCTGTGATGTGGAATTTTTTGTAAGAGCGAATTTGCCACTGTTGTAATTATGGCAAAAGAACTTATCGAATCCCCCGACTCCGGATTTTGCCACGTATCCCATATTCCGGCAAAAGCGAAAGGCCGTTCATTATCGCGTAAGTAAACCAGAAAGGGTTTGCTTAGCTTTTCTTTTGTTGTACCTTCAATAAATGCATCGGCTAAAACAAGGCATCGCTGCGACCTTATTGGTTTTCGAAATGACGGTTTTGTAATGATTCCGCGTGCACCCGTGTAATTTGGATCATTTTCCTTGTTGTGATCACCCTCGGACCTGGCATTGATAAACATCATGTTTTTTTTCGACCAAAATGGCGTTAACCCAAATCTCATCATTTGTAAAGACCGTGGATTATTATCAGTAATTACGGCTGCAAGTTGTCCTGGCGAAATATTGTAACTTGCCTTATAGCCCGCATTTTCATCAACTGTAATGTTAAATCGTTTTTCAATAATTTCCTTTTTTTGAACTAATATATATCTGCCACACATCGTTTTATTATTTTGTATGATCACTTACGCCAGGTAATTTTTACCTGTGTGTCTATCAAAAGATTATACAAACTGAAATTCATTTTATGAGTTAAAGCTATGAATTTTAAATGTATTTGGCACTACTTCTCCTTCGATAAAAACCGGCAGGATTCTTTCGAGCCGAATTTCGGAGGGGCTTACTTTTGCTTGAACAGGAATAACTTCCACTCCACTTAGAATTGCCTCTGCTAATTTTTTTGAGTAAAAGGGATCGGTCTCTGCCGCAGGAGCAAACTTTGTAACATCCATTCTTTGAATAACATAAACCATTATAGCCCGCATTCCTTTCGATTTAATTCCCATGAGCGTGCCCAGGTGTTTTGCTCCTCGTTTACTCACGGCATCAGGGAACAGTGCGAATTCTCTCTCCTTTAGTGTGACATTTTTAACTTCAATGTAACAAGTATCTAGTTTGTTGCATGCTTTAAAATCTAATCTACTGTTACCATAGTTGACTTCCTTTTTGATAAAATCGAAACCTGATAAATCGACGATAGCGTTATTAATTAGTGCTTCATGTACAAGAATATTTGGCACAATGGTGTTAATCCCAATCCAGGATTCGTTTATTTTTATCATTTCAAAATTATATCGTGTTTTTCTGTCGTGATTGTTACTTTCAGATAGAAATACTTCTGCGCCCGGCTCAAGACAGGATTTCATCGATCCGGTATTTGAAGTATGTGCAGTAGCTACTGTTCCATCACCTAATTCGACATCGACAAGAAACCGCTTATATCGTCTGATAAACTTTGCCTGAATCAATTCTTTCTCAAACTTCATCTGTTAACAAATAAATCTGCATATTATTTTGCCTTGTCGAAAATATAAAATATTTATGCTCAAATGGCACAATAACAGAATAATACGTTTTGTTAGTCTTTGTTGAAAAATTGATGATCAGCAATTTTTATGTTGATATTCAATACATGTATCAATATATAAGGAGCAAACGAAATAAATATTCCTATTTTTATGATTCTGATTTGTATCAATTTAAGGGAGAAAAAATAATGAGACTGAAAATATTTATTTCACTGACATTACTCTTTACATGTTCATATCTTATATCACAGAACCGGGAAAGTTTTTTTAAAGTATTTCCTGCAAATACAGAACCCATCCCGAAATGGGCGCAGTTGATGTATTCGGAAAATCCGAATGTTTTCGAAGTTGATTTTGAATATTATCAATATTTTAGATCGAATGCATTCGAAAAAAACATTCATGTTCGCAATTATGTTTATTGGCGACGCTGTGTCGAAGAGTATATTGATTCTGATGGGCACATCGATTTAAATCTTAACAGGATGAAACAGCCTGAACCTGAAAATAATACTCAATCAAAGAATAACTGGACAAGTGTTGGACCGTTCGAAACGTATAACCTTGGCAGTGAGGGTGGCTTCCCGGTGTCTTGGCAGGCGAATGTATATTGTTTCGATCAATGTGAATCGAATCCTGACATTCTATTTGCCGGGACGGAGGCCGGAGGTGTTTTCCGAAGTAAAAACAAGGGCTTATCATGGGAACTTGTTTCAGAAAATGTTGATTTAACAACTATCGATGATATTAAAGTAGCTCCTTCCGATAGTCAGATAGTATTCTTTACAGGGCATGATAAAATTTGTAAAAGCCTGGATGGCGGCGATTCCTGGACGCAAATCTATGATTTGGGAGACAGGGGACACCAGCTTATTGTTCATCCTTCGAATCCCGATATCGTTCATTGTGCTGCTCATACCGGTTTTTTTCGTTCGAATGACGGAGGAGTTACATGGTTTAACCTTTTCACAGATAAGTGCTGGGATGTAAAATATCACCCTAATGATATCAGCATTATGTACCTCCTGAAAAATAACTCGTCGTTAAATCGATGCGAATTTTATAAATCAATTGATGGTGGTAATAGTTGGTCAATTAAAACAAATGGCTGGTATATGCCTGCAGTTATTTCACAGGCCTCCGATATTGGTGCCCGCATGGCTACAACACCAATTTCACCAAATATTATTTATGTTGGTATGATTGGCGAAAGTAAATCAAATGATAATGGCTGGATAGGTGTTTATCGAAGTGTCGATGCAGGCGAAAGCTGGACGAATCCCAACTTACCTGATGGGGGACCGTACAATGTGAATCTTCATCCCAATATGGCTTCGTTTAATCCCGACGGTACTGGATTTCATCAGGGCTTTTTTAATTTTGCAATTGGAGTGAGCCATAATGATCCGTCAAAAGTTTTTCTTGGTTGTCTGGCTCTGTCAGTTTCAACCGACAGCGCTGCATCGTTTACAAGAATTGGTGCCTATTATGCCGGGAATAATGATATCGGATGGATTCATCCTGATATTCAGGACATCCATGTATTGGGTAATGATGTATGGGTTTGCAGCGATGGAGGGATTAACTACTCAACCGATGATTTACTGACAACAGAATCAAGAAAATTTGGTATCAGTGCATCCGATTATTGGGGATTTGGCCAGGGCTGGAATGAGGATGTAATGGTTGGTGGCCGCTACCATAATGGAAATTCAGGATATTACAGTGCTTATGGTATAGGAAATTCTCTAAGGCTTGGTGGGGCCGAAGCACCAACCGGTTATGTTAGCCCTATTGAAGAACGAAAAGCATATTTCTCTGACATACACACAAAATCGCTACCTGAGACACTAAACGGCGAGGTGATTTCCCAACCTTCAATGTCTATGTATCCGAACGAAAGTTATTATACATCTTATTCCAGCGAAGTGGTATTCCATCCTGTTTATGCTCACCACATATACTTAGGTAAGGATAGTAAAATCTGGAAATCGACCAACGAGGGTGCAAGTTTTGACCTACTTTATAGTTTCGGATTAAACGGGCGTGTACTTGAACTTGAAATTTCCCGGACAAATCCTGAAATTATGTATTGTGTTTTCCAGGATGGTTCAGGTTATTGGGATTGGTGCAGGCTTTATAAAAGCATTGATGGAGGGGCAAACTGGACAATGTTACCTACTTTAAGTACTAACAGATGGCGACTCGAGATTTCCATTAATCCTCAAAATGAAAATGAATTATGGGTTGCATCGATGGATGGTGCAAATGGAGAAAAAGTTTTCAGGACCATTGATGGTGGAAGCACCTGGCAAAACATGAGCACTAATGTTTTAAATGATGACAAACCAAGGGATATACAGTACCAGGCCGGTAGCAACATTGTTTATTTAGCCTGTTCAAACGGAGTGTATTATTTCGACAGCGTATCAAACAACTGGATTGATGTTAGTTCTGGCCTTCCCGCATCAACCAAAGCCCTCGAAATGATTCCGTTTTATAAGGAGGCTAAATTGCGGCTTGCCACAGCAGGACGAGGTATCTGGGAATATGATTTTATAGAGGAATCTCAAATTTCGGCGCTGCCTATGACTAAAACCGATTCTGTTTACTGTACAAGGGATACCATTCAATTCGATTGCAATTCAATTTTAAACCATACAGGTGCCAATTGGCAATGGTCTTTTTCACCTACACCTACCTATGTAAGTTCCTATTTAGTCAGAAATCCTAAAATTGTTTGTAACTCCGGAGGTAGCTATGATGTATCGATTACAATAACGGATGCCCTGGGAAATACTTCAACAAAAACAATTGTTGGCATGATCACAGTTTTGAACAACTGTTACTCCGATACCATTCCGGGTCTGGCACTTCAATGCAATAACACCGGCGATTTTGCCGAAACAGGTAACTTCGGATTAAATACCAGCCATATGACCATAACTGCCTGGGTTAAAGCTGATGGTATCCAAAATGATTATACAGGAATAGTTATTAATAACGGAACAACTGCCGGATTCAATTTTAAGAATAACAATCAGTTAGGTTACCACTGGCCCGATGGCGCATGGTGGTGGAACAGTAATTTATTTATTCCTTCTGAAGAGTGGATCCATGTTGCCATGGTAGCCACACCGACATCAATAACACTTTATGTTGATGGCATTGGCTCTACACATACCACGAACCTCTCTCCTGTCGATCTGGTTACAATGAATATTGGCAGTTACAAGGGTTGGGGTAGTAGAAATTTTAGTGGCATGATCGATGAAGTCGCAATTTGGAAGCGTGCCCTTACTCAAGATGAGATCAGGTTATTGCGCCATCTAACCCTTAATGATCTCAATATTAGTGATCCTGATCTTTTGGCCTATTATCAGTTTAATGAATTATCAGGACAGGTACTTGACAAAAAAGGAATTGCCCATGCAATTATGTATGGCGGATCGGCCAGGGTGAATTCAGGTGCACCGGTTGGTGGCGGTTCAAGTTACAAACAGATTTGCAATACCGGAACCTCATATAACTTTACGCAATCAGGATGTCAGATAACATTTCCACAAACAGGTACATGGCCTGATGGAGAGGTTGTTGTAACCCGAATTAATCTGGCGCCCGGAAATCCTCCAAACTATTTTCCAAATCTCGGGAGTTACTGGATAATTAATAACTATGGTGCCAATCAGCAAATAAGCCCGTTGGATGAAATCCTGTTTTACCCATCAATGGGCGAGATATCCCCCTCTGTAAGTTCTGATCCATCAAAAGCAGTACTCTTTCAAAGGGCTGATAATTCTGATCAAAATAGCTGGGTCCAAAACTGTAATGCAAGTAATGCAGGAAGTGGACAAAATAGTTTCCTGGGATTTTCCAATGCATGCAATATTACTGAAACAGGACAATTCTACATTACCTCAAACGACTCACTGATAAACCTTTTGGGAGGGACCGTAACAGTAGTAGAACATAATCCTGTTGATTCGAAAAACCGTATCAGCTTGTATCCGAATCCGGTATCATTGAATAATCCGGTTTATGTTAATTACAAAGGAAAAGAGCAACTGCGTATTAAATTATTTAATTCCGAAGGCAAATTAACAAAAGATATAATCATGAAGAAACAGGCACCGAAAGAGTTTACCATTTCTGGTATTGCTAAAGGTATTTATTTTTACATGATTGAAGGAGAAAGCTTTATTGAGCGTGGTAAAATAACAATTGAATAGTTCTATTTACTTCTAAAGGCTAATTCAGAATTTATATTCTTTTTGTTTTGAAGAAAATTATTGCAGTAGGGTGAACTATGTAATATTGGAATCCTAATTACGAATAATCGAAACTACTACCTTCTAAAAATTCCCTTAATATTGATGTGGGAGGAATTTCAAAATCAGGAATGGGAACGAAGTACGAAAGAAATTTCAATAATCGCCTGGCTTCGGAATATTCAGGAACCACCGGTGGAACTTCCTGAAGCATTGGCTCAACCCATTTTTTTAATACACCCAGCTCGAAAAGAAGTGCTGTGTTAAACATAACATCTGCTTCTTCCTGATACGGAAAAATGTACTTCTCCTCACCCCTGCGTACACTGGGCCAGCGCCGTAGTGTATCAAGAGCCGAATAGTTCCGGTATTGGAAATCACGTACAATTCTTCGCAACAACCTGTTGTCGGTAGTAGGTATTCGGTTATGAAGATCGATTCCTAATTGAGTTAAAGCCGATACATAAACTTTAAATTTCCTGCGGCGGGGAATAAAGGCCGAGAGTTCAGGATTTAGAGCGTGGATCCCTTCAACAATAATGATGTTATTCTCATCGATTTTCAACTTTTTGTCGGCGAAATAGCGGCTACCATTTGTAAACGAAAATTTCGGAAGCTGTACTTCTTCACCGGCAAATAATGCAAGCATGTTGTCGTTAAACAATTTGATGTCGAGGGCACGGGGGCTTTCGAAGTCGAAGTCGCCGTTTTCGTCGCGGGGGGTCATCTCACGATTAACAAAATAATTGTCCAACGAAATCATAATAGGCCTGATACCTAGTACTTTTAATTGTATGGCCAGCCGTTTCGAAAATGTAGTTTTACCTGACGACGATGGTCCCGAAATAAGCACTACACGAACATCATTTTTAACTGAGTTAATTATATCGGCGATTGAAGCAAGTTTTTTCTCCTGAAGTGCTTCATTTATTTTGATCACTTCACCTATTTTACCCGATAAGGTGATCTTGTTAAGACTTCCCACATTGGGAACCCCTAAAATATCGCCCCAATTTTTATATTCCCTGAAAACATCGAACAGTTTATCCTGATCAATAAGTTCCTCAAGTTCGGTCGGATTGTCTTTCTGAGGAATCATCAGCAACATGCCGTCGTAATATTTTACCAGGTCGAAATGTTTCAGGTATCCGGTCGATGGAACCAGGTGCCCGTAATAATAATCTACCACATCGTCGAGCTTGTATACTGAGGTGTACATTTGTTGCCTGGTTTGCAAAAGTTTAATCTTATCGGTATGACCAAATTTTTCAAATACCTCGTTCGCTTCATCAGTTTCAAGTTCATCACGTTCAAAAGGAATATCATTGTCAATGATTTCGCGCATGCGATCGAGAATGTCTACAACAACCTGGAAGTGAGTTTCGACAGTTAGCCGGGCTCCTTCAAGTTCACAGTATAATCCCTTCGAAATTGCATGGTCGATTTTTAATTGAAAATTAGGGTAAAGGTCATGGCAGGCTTTAAATAAAACCATCGAAAGGCTTCGCACATACATCCGTCTTCCGTCGGGGTGGCAATAGTCGATGAATTTAATAGTTTTCGGTTTGTAAACAGCATATGATAACTCCCTTACTTCGTTGTTTACCAATGCCCCAAGAATCGGATAATCATCAGTCATGTCAAGGTCTATTGCAATATCGAAGAGGGTTGTACCGACCGGATATTCTTTTTTTATGTTGTTGTTTTCGACATGTATTCGTACCGGCTTTGCCATTTGATGAATTATTTATTTGCTTGTAAAACGAATATTCACAATATAAAGTCTTTTACTGACTGTTGATTGCCATATTAATTACGCTTGAATATCTAAAAAGTTTGTTTTCACAGCATCAAGATTTATACCTGATTGCGTAAAAGGTTAATTGCTTTTTTCTTTTCTTTGCAACTTATATATATGTGTAAATATGTTGATATGAATAAACTCATTCAAAACTTTAAATCCTTTCTGAACCTACGTTTAGTAATTGGAATTGTTGTTGGAGCAATTGCCGGTTATGCATATTATTATTTCATTGGGTGCTCATCAGGTTCGTGTGCAATTACCTCCAA
>CAYLZH010000222.1:0-8629 GCA_964388245.1 uncultured Bacteroidales bacterium | reverse complement strand
AAAATATCGGATTCTTCAGGCTTTTAAAATTTAAACTTTCGGATGAGTGTGATCCCGTATTTCTAATTAAGCACAAAAACTAATTTTCACGTTTTCAATAGATCCGTCCTTTAGGACGGGATTCATGAATTATTACGCCCCCCTCTTTCCTTCCGCTAAACGCTATGCGTTTGGCGGAAGGAATGAGGGAAAGAACATCATGCCATTTGTATTCCCCGCCCTAAAGGTCAGGGCTATTGAATTCAATTTGTGAAATAACAATTCTCTGATTAAAAAACATACAGAAATATTCATAGTACCTCAAAATGAGACTTAGCCTAAATAATAGAATCAATATGCAAATTCCAAAAATCAAATTTATTCCAATTGTTAAAAGCACTAAATCCGAAACAGCTTGCTTGTCTACGAGCAGGTTTGATTATTTGACCAATGTAATTTATCGATGAATGAGATTTCTGAGCGACAATTAATTTCGAAGATATAGATTTAGGATGTTCCCCAGGCGTCTGAATATGAGCGAATTTCCATTAATGCATCAGTAATAATAAATGCAGGGATCCCAAATTTATGTTCGATTAAACGGATTAGATTTTCTTGTGATGAAATTATCTCCAATTGAAAACTGTTGGTGTATGAAGTAATAACATGATAGTTGTGGATACAAATAAAATGGTCGTTCCTGCTTTTCGAAAGCAACAAGGAATTCAGGAATGTTGATTCAGAACTGAATGATTCGATAATGCGCAAGTCGAAGTCGCTTATTTTTCGACGTGCAGGTTTCAGGTAGTAAAAATCCTTTAATTTATTGCGTCTGTACATTTTTACATAGGTGCCTTTTTTGCGGTCCCTGGGACAAACAACGTACTCGTCCATGCCGTATTTAATTGTTTGCTCGTTTGCATGGTTTAGCGAAACAGGATCGAACAAGGGAGCAGCATAACCTGCATCTACTAAATATTCGATATCGTTTATTATAACAACAATAACCATGTGGGCATTTACTCTATCCATGTCGGCTGCGCATAATTTTACCTTGTATCCCAGGTATCTTAATAGTTTATAAAGGAAATAATTGATGGTATAACAAGTACCACCAAAGTTGAAATCTTTATTGGATTGAAGATAAAGGTTTAAGTCGGGTAAATGAACTAAACCATAATTCTTCCGGTAGTGCAGTTTCGATATATTTTCGAACGGAATTTTCCGGAAGTTTTGTTTTAAGATTTGGCTAAGTGTTGCATAGTCAGGGCAAATGAATTCTATCTCAAGCAATTCGAGGTATTTCTCCAGGTCTTGTTTACGGCACAGCATAAATTACACCTTTGCAAAAGCAATAATGTAGTTGTGTCCATATTTTTTCGCACATTCCGGACAGGTAGTGTAGTAAAAATAATATTGTTTTGCCGACTTATTTTCTTCCTTCAAATATGCATCCATTTTCTTAATAAACTTTGGGATAGCATTATATGGCCCGTCAAAAACTTTGCTGATGAATGTTCCGGAAAGGGTTGTATTTACTGCATCGCTTACCTCCTTTTCAACAGCCAACAAATATTCTCCTTTCCATGGTGAGAGATCGTGTGCCAGGAGTAGAAAATCTTTCTCTTCCGGGGCAGCTTTCTGATCCTGTGCTTTTTGCCACAACCCGGTAATTATCTTATTAACTTTTTTAGGCGATGGCATATGGAGGAATAGCCGAATCGAATCCTTTATAAACATTTTATTGTCCCAAACATGGGTTTGGTGTTCCCATTTTTTAGTGTCTACTTCGGGGCAGCAGGTATTTTTATCGTTATGGTCCATAGTCAGATTGATTAATTTCTCAGCAAATATAATGAAAATTATAGATTTAACCTAAATATATCAATAACTATTTCCTGAGAATCTTTCCGGTTTCGAGATAGTAATTGGCCGATTTTTCCCACCACTGCATGGTTTCAATAAACTGAGCTTCCAATTCGGTTTCAATAAATTTATTCTGATTTTCACTTAATGCAGTATACCGGTATTCAATGTTTAACATCGATCTTGAATCAGCGGTTGCATCAACCTTTATGTTTATTCGAACTACATTGTTGTTGGGTGTATGCCTTACGAATTCGATGATAAAGTTAACAGGATCGTATTGGGTTATTATCCAAATGGTTTCTGCTTTACCATGATGTGGTGTTGAAAAGACACAGTTTTTTTCAGCAAGCCCCGAATGGGAGTGAATAATTTTGGCACTCCAGCCCTCCAGCCAATCGTGTTCACGAACCGGGCAAAGAAGTGGAAACACACGTTCAGGAATATCGTTTTGGATTTGGATATACCGGAAGATTTTTTGAATGCCCTTAAAATCAGTAGTTTTCATAATCTAAAGTATTGGTTTAATTAAACTGAGTAATACGAAAGTAAAAAATTACATGGTTTCTGATTAATAGGATGGCTTAATTTATTATTTTCGAAAGAAAATTGAATTCGAAAACTTAAGATTTTCAAATATAAACTATCAACCTAAACTAATAGGAGGAATTATGACATTAATTTTAAATAGAATCGATGTTGCATCAGTTTTAAACATGAACGATTGTATGGATGTTGTTGAAACTGCTTTTGCTGAGCTCGCAAACGGAACGGCTGTTTTACCTTTACGTACCAACATTAAACCACCCGATGGCCTGGCCTTATACATGCCGGCATATCTACAAGGTATGGGAGCTCTGGCTTGCAAAGTAGTAACGGTATACAAAAACAACCCGGTAAAATACAACATACCAACAACAATAGGTAAAGTGTTAGTCCAGGATCCTGCTACCGGCGATGTGGTATGTATTATGGATGGCGGATTCTTAACCGCTGTCAGAACCGGTGCAGCAAGTGGAGTCGCCACAAAATACCTTGCCCGTAAGAACAATAACCAGATAGCCGGGATTTATGGCTCAGGGGTTCAGGCAAAAATGCAACTTTGGGCTGTGGCTGAAGCAAGACAATTATCTAAAGCGATTGTTTACGATTTGTCGGATGATGCAGCAAATGATTTTGTAAATGAAATGAGCAAAAAATTAGACCTTGAAATATTAAAAGCCAAATCGCCCGATGAAGTATTACAGGCCGATATAATTTGTGCAGCCACATCATCGCCAATACCAATTTTCGATGGATTAAAAGTTAAGGAAGGAACACATATTAACGGAATTGGAAGCCATACGCCCAATGCCCGCGAGCTGGACACCACAATTGTCAAAAGGTCGAAATTTGTTGGCGATTCAAAAGAGGCATGCTTTAGCGAGGCCGGCGATATAATAATTCCGGTTAATAATGGAGAACTATCGGAATCGCATTTTTATGCCGAACTGGGAGAAATAATAACCGGAAAGAAAGTTGCCAGATCCGATAATCAGGAAATCACCTTGTTTAAATCGAACGGGCTTGCCATTCAGGATGTAGCAACAGCCAAACTGGTTTATGACAAGGCTTTGGAAGCCGGCATTGGTGTGAATGTTGAGATTTAGGCAAAAGATTATATCAAAAATCAAATTTTGATCACCATCTGCCTGATAAGCCTATAAGGAAATCGTATTAGCCGATCAAAAAATGAATAATATTTTCAGAATTATTTGATATGAAGAAGACAGAACTACTGACCGGGATCTTCCTGTTTATTTCGATATGCGGAATTGCTTATACAGGCGAAATTGTTCATAAGATTAAAGCTCCGGCTAATCATACAACCGGGCTTACTTTCGATGGGAAAAACTTGTGGGCAGCCGATCGTGAAACGGATAAATTATATTGTGTAAATCCTGAAACGGGAAATGTAATCCGGAGTATTGAATCGCCGGCATACTGGCCAATGGGTCTTGCATGGGATGGAAACTATCTTTGGAATGCTGATATACGGGGCCGGTCTGATATTAATGAGAATTACGATGGAATGATCCATAAAATTGATCCTGCAACAGGTAATATCCTGAACACTTTAAGGGCTCCATCCAAATGTCCGAGAGGATTGGCCTGGGACGGTAATTACCTGTGGTGTTGCGATAACCGGGCCGATAAAATAATTCAGTTTAGTATTGAAGACGGAACAACAATCAATTCTTTTCCCGCTCCATCATCCGATCCTCAGGGACTTACATTCGATGGCAAGTACCTATGGATTTCTGACAGATCAACCGATGAAATCTATATGGTCGACCCTGTAACGGGATATGTACTCATTATCGCAGCTGCTCCGGATCCTTACACAAGGGGGCTCGCATTTGTAAACGGTCATTTATGGGCTGCCGGCTTCGAAACCGATATGATTTATCAGATCAAAATAAATGATACTGAAAAGTTCCTGCGGACAAACGAAGAAAAGCACAGGGTGGTTTACCGCCACAAGGTTCAGAATTATGGCCCGGGAAAGGCATTAACACTTGATGTTCAGTTTGCTTTGCCGGAGAACAGGGCCAATCAGGAAATTTTATCAAAAATCAGCTACAATAGTAAACCAAAGATTGTTGCTGATCAGTGGGGGCAGAAAACTGCTCAGTTTTCATACAAAGATTTACTGCCCGGAGAAGTGGCCTATTCTGAAATGATTGTGGAATTTAGCTCATGGGATGTGCGCTATTTTATTTATCCTGATAAAGTTGGCTCATTGAATGAGATTCCTTCAGATATCAGGAAAAAATACCTTGATGACAATGAAAAGTATCAGATCAATAATCCGGTGATCAGAAAAACGGTTGAAATCATTGTAGGGGAGGAAAAAAATCCGTACTGGATAATGCGTAAGATCATTCAGTACCTGATAGGTCATTTGCATTATAACATGGATGGGGCATGGGATACGGCACCAACCGTTTTAACCAATACACACGGTTCATGCTCAGAGTATACATTCACATTTATTGCCCTTTGCAAGGCTGCCGGACTACCGACCAGGTATGTCGGATCGACCTGGATGCGTGGAGAAAAATCAAGCATGGACGATGTCTTCCATCGTTGGCCTGAGGTTTATTTGCCCAATTATGGATGGATTCCTGTTGACCCTACACATAGCGATCGAAAATCACCCCGCGACCAGGCTTTTCCTATTGGCTTAGTCCGAAACAAAGCGCTGATTACAACACAGAGTGGGGGAGGTAGCGAAACCATGAAATGGAACTACAATTCAACCGAGCGCTATACAACCGAACCTAAGACCAACCTGAATATCCAGAATTTTGCCGACTGGGAGGTTTTGGAATAAAAGGAATAATATCCATTTTCAATACCAGTACGTACCGTAATAAAGGAATGCTACTATTTATAGTAAGAATTTAAAATCGTATGAAGGATTTTTATTGAATATTACTGTTGCCATAGACCTTTATCTTATGCGATGAAGTATAGAAACCTCGAGCTGTAGGTCAGATGACTCGCGTCCCCCTGGTCTGGTAGCATCTTATCGCTTCACCACTTTATAAACTACAGATGACTCCCCATTGTACAACTGCAAATAGTACAAGCCGGGTTTCAAGTGGCTGATGTTTAGGCGATGTAGAAAACCCGCCTGCGTATCTTCCTGAACAATCGATCCGGTGCTGTTGAACAAACGGATTTGAAGGTTTCCTATTAAACTCATTTTGCGCCAGTTTACCATTATGTAATCCTGAGTCGGGTTCGGATAAACCATTATACCCATTTCTTCAGCTTCTGAAATAGTAAGACACGAGACTACCAGCAACTGCGCAGTATCACTATTTGAGCAACCTGTTGTTGTATCTATGTAGTGGTAGCTAATTTCGTGCAGGCCGGTATCGGCCTGGTAAAGGTTAATATTGGTACTGCCTACACCGGGGCCGGCATAATAACCTCCCAATGGATATGCAGGCGGAAAATCAATAAATTCATCCTCGATGCAGAAAGTGTCTTGTGGGAAGGGGGAAATTTCTACACTGGGAACAGGGATATGTGATAACTCCAGTAATATTATACTATCCAATCCAAATACGGATTGTATGGTGTCATAATATATACCAGGACTGGTTAATGTTTGGTTGCCGAATGTGTAAGGCTCGTTTGCGCAGACTGATTCGGATTCGTAAATCAATAATCCAAGGTTTTCGGCATACATGATTGAATCACCGTGCCAGGAGGAATAGATTATATCCATGTCATTATCGTTATCCAAATCGGAAGCAAATACAGTGTAAGGTTTTTTTACTGAATCGGCTATTATCTGGTTTGGCCCAAAGTTTCCATTCCCATAGTTCCTGTACCACACAATACAATCGGCTGTACTTGATGTAGCAATGATGTCGATGTCACCATCCAGGTCTAAATCGGTTGTAGCAACATCCCATATCCCGATTGCATAGTAGATAATAATTTGGGAACCAAAATTCCCATTGCCATCGTTCATATACTTGACAAGTTTATTTTCATCATGCAAACCGGCCAAAATATCTTTGTCACCATCACCATCTATATCGGCAGCAGTAATGGTATTTGTACAAGCTGCCAGGTTTGCCACTATTGTGGATGAGATGAAATTTCCTTGCCCATCGTTTTCGAACCAGGCGATCTTATTAATAAATGATGCAAGTACATCGTTGTCGCCATCGCCGTCCAAATCAGTTGAATACACGCATAAAGCTTCTTCTATAGAATCTGATATTAGTAACTGAGTGCTAAAGTTGCCTGCACCGTCGTTTTTATACCAGGCAACTTTATTGTCTAATAAAGATGCCGATAGTACGTCAATATCAAAATCGTTATCCAGGTCGATTGCATAAACTGACCATGGATGGTCTGTTTGATTAGAAATTAACAGTTGCGGACCAAAATTACCTGAACTATCATTTTCATACCAGGCAATTTTGTCATCATACCGGGATGCAGAAATAACGTCATAATCGCCATCGTTATCTAAATCGGCTGCAATAACTGAAAGAGGGTTATCAACTAATTTTGATATTATACTTTTAAAGGTAATTGTACCATTCCCATCATTTTCGTACCATGCAATTTTATCATCTTCTGAAGCTGATAGTACATCCATGTCACCATCGCTATCCAGGTCGGCAGCATATACAGAACGGGGCATTTTTATCGAATAAGTCAGGTTTTGCTGAGGGCCAAAATTACAGAGGCCGTCATTAGTATATGTAGAAACCTTATTATCCGAATATGACACTGATACCACATCCTTATCACCATCATCATCTAAATCATCAGCACCGACAGAGAAACCACTTCCAGCAATAGTTGATATAATATGTTCGGTAGTAAAATTGCCAACACTATCGTTCTCAAACCACGATACAATTCCTGAGTAGTAAAATATTGATAAAATATCCTTATCGCCATCATTATCCATATCACATGCAAAAACAGACTTTGGCCTATTGGCGGAATTTGAAATTATTTGCTGTGTGCCAAAGTTGCCAAATCCATCGTTTTCGTACCATGCAATTTTATTATCGAGGCCCGAAACTGAAACTACATCCGAATCACCATCGTTGTCAAGATCAGAAGCAATCACCTGGTTTGGTATGACTACTAATGTTGAAATTATTTGCTGGGCTCCAAAACTACAATTTCCATTGTTTTTGTACCATGAAATTTTATTATCAACTATTGAAGATGAAATAACATCATATAATCCATCGCCATCAAGATCGGCCGAATAAACAGAAAAAGGGCCTAAAGCATTGTACGAAATTATTTGCTGGGGGCCGAAATTGCCCAAACTGTCATTCTCGTACCAGGCTATCTTATTGTCATTCAACGATGCCGAAATTACATCATTGTCGCCATCACCATCAAGGTCGATAGCAAATACAGAACGGGCATCGTCTGCCATTAAAGAAATAATTGTTTGCGGGCCAAAATTGCCAATCCCATCGTTTTGATACCATGCAATTTTGTCATCATCTTGCGAGGCCGAAAGAACATCCTTGTCACCATCTCCATCAAGGTCGATGGCAAAAACTGATAATGCTCCACCAGCCAATGTTGTAATTATCTTTTGTTCGCTAAAAGTACCATCCCCATTGCCCGGAAACCAGGATATTTTATTATCCATATTGGAGGCAACCAATATATCCGGTTTTCCATTCATGTCCAAATCACTAATAACAACACAAACAGGTTTATTAACTTTACTTACATGGATTTCATGTTCGCTAAATTGAAGTTGTGATAGGCAAAAGAGAGGTATAAATGCAAATATTGTAGCGGAATATAGATTTTTCATCGTTTATATCTGTTTTTATTGTGATCAGATAGCTTACCTTGCTGTACCTGTGGATTTTACTATTTCGATTTAATATTAAACTGTAAAATACGCCTATGTTTAAATAAAGTTTAAATATGCCTGATCGAATATGAAATGCACGCAGATTTCAACAAATAATTAATGGATATTGATTTGTCAGGGTAACATAAATGATCTGAGTACTACCTGTATATTACTATTGGTAACTGTTTGATACAACCGGTTGATTTCAATGATAACAGGTAAATGCCTTTCTCAAGGAAAGAAAGATCATAAGCAAAGATATTCCTTCCGGTATCTATATCAATATTTTTATTGAAAACATTTTTCCCAAGATTATCATAACTCAAGTTTCGCAGGAGTTAACTTCCTGAACATCTGTTGATAAAAAGTATA
>CAYLZH010000221.1:0-8640 GCA_964388245.1 uncultured Bacteroidales bacterium | reverse complement strand
ATCAATTTGGTAAATTTCCTACTAATTCCAGAAAGTACAAGCATTTACTGCAGTGTAATTGAGTTAGTCATTTTTATTAAATCGCTTCATTCAGACAGTAAAAATACACCTTATTTTTTAAAATGAAAACAAATTAATACATAAAAATAAGATGGACTTACCAACGGAAAAAAACTGATTTAATAGCTAAAGTCTAAATGAATTAAGTATTGCATCGGTTTTATTGTATTCAAATTCAATTTCTAAATATTCATCAATCGTATTATAATAAAACGATAACTCATTGATGTATTCAATAATTGAAAGTTGTCCTAATTCGAGTGCTTTTTCAAGAAAATTGATGTTCGATGCATTTCTTAAAGTTTCCCGGTATTCGGATAAAATTTCGGCGTAGTGATTTTTCAGGGCATATAATTTCTCGATTTCATTTATCTTTTCTGATAAGGATCTGTCAATTTGAAAATTTACATAATCATCATATGCTTTTGCTTCTTTAATTGCATTGTTATGTTGCCATAAGGGAATTGTTAACGAGGCACTTACTCCACTAAAAGCAACCTCAGGTTCCGATTCGTAGACATACCCGATTTCGAAATTGGGAAGTGAAGTTTGCTTTTTAAGTAAAATCTGTTTTTCCGAAACCTGTTTGTTTATTTCCAAAGCATTGATAAATGGATCGAGCTGTTTCATTTGTTGAATCAGTGTGTCAATATTTTCAGATATAATAATTGAATATGAAGTGTCAGGCGGTGGCAAGATTTTATCGCCACAAAGTAGCTCAAGTTCTTTTGTTTTACTTTCAATCTGACTTATTACCAAATTTAATTTACCTGTCTGATTCAGATATTGAATTTTTGATTTGTTTAAATCAATAACAGATACATTTCCAAGATCAAATTCCTTTTGAGACGATTTGTACATCTTTTCTGATCGCCTGAGACGAATGGTTTTTTCTTCTGATTTTTTTAATAGATATATATATTCGAGATAACTTAGTTTAGCATGTAATAATAAGCCTTGCCTGAATTGACGGTGCTCATATGTATTTAGGATTTTTTCATCCTTTGCAATTTTACGCTTTGTTGAATATATACCGGGAAATTCAAAAGATTGACTTATTCCGAAGCTGTATTTATTTCCATATCCTGCTTTCGTGCCCGGGAGATTCTCGTACGAAATTGTTGGTCCCTGGGGGATTAATCCGGTAAAGGCTGCTATTTGTTTGGCTTTCAATAGTTCGTTTGCTTCGGATAACGCTTTATTGTTTTGCTCAACCTTGGTTAAAAATAACTCAAGGTGATCCTGTGCTAACAAATTCAGGTTGCAATATGCTATTATTAATATTGATATGTAATATTTCTGAAACATGATCAAATTGTTTTAAAGTTATTCAATGTTGATTTTACTGTTGTCCTGCTTTCTGTTAAGCAGATAGTAAACAATAGGAACAACATAAATATTTAATAAGGTTGAACTTAACAGCCCTCCAAGGATAACAATTGCCATTGGGCTTTGAATTTCGTTTCCGGGTTTTGATCCGGCAAGTGCAAGCGGAATTAAAGCGAGTGCAGCCGTAAGTGCGGTCATTAAAATCGGATTTAATCTGTCGGTGGAGCCATGAATAATCCGGTTGATAATATTTTCACCACGTTCTTTTAATGATTGATATCTTGAAATCAGGAGTATCCCGTTTCTGGTGGCAATTCCAAACAGGGTAATAAAACCAATAATTGATGGAATGCTTATTACACCAGAAGTGATCCAAATTGCTATTACTCCGCCGATTAATGCAAGTGGCAGGTTTACTAAAATTATAAGGGCCAGTTTTGTGTTTTTAAATTCAACGAATAGCAGCATAAAAATAAGCAACAATGCTCCCAACGAGGCAAACAACAGGATTTTAGAGGCTTTTGCTTCACTTTCGAATTGACCGCCATATTCAATCCTGTAATTCTCGGGCAACGTGATATTCTCATCAATAATCGCTTGAATGTCATTGACTACGCTACGTACATCACGATCGGCAACATTAACTGAAACTACAATTCTGCGCATTACATTTTCCCGGCCGATTGTATTGGGGCCAAAGGTTGACTTAATTTCAGCAACATAATACAGCGGAATTTTCTTGCCGTCCCAGGTGTCGATCAGTGCATGTCGGATTGCCTCGATATTATCCCTGTATTTATCGTCGAAGCGTAGCACAAGATCATAGGCTCTTTCGCCTTCGAAAACTTCCGAGATTTTTTTCCCTCCTAAAGCGACATCTATAAATTCAAGGAAATCATTTATCGGTATCCCATATCTCGACAACATCTCACGATTTGGCTTAATCTGAAGTTGAGGAATTTCAATTTGCTGTTCTACAGATAGATCTCCTATTCCTTCAACCTGACTTATGTTGCTTCTGATCTCGGTAGCAATTTCGAACATATCGCCTAAATCGGTACCAAACACTTTTATTGCAATGTTAGCTTTCGATCCTGAAAGCATGGCATCGATCCTGTGACTAATGGGCTGGCCAACCTCAATGGTTACACCTGAAATGCGATGCAGCCTTTCTCTTACATCTTTTACAAATTCGCTTCGCGACCGGTCCATGAGGGAAAAAGGAGCATCAATTTCCGAGACATTAACTCCAAATGCATGTTCTGCTAATTCAGCGCGTCCTGTCCTGCGCGAAACAGAATTTATTTCAGGTATTGAAAGCAAAATCTGCTCTACCTCCATGCCAATTTTGTTTGATTCCTCCAGGCTGATGCCCGGCATTGTTGCAGTATTTATTGTAAGTGATCCTTCGTTGAAGGGTGGCAGAAAACTACGGCCAAATGACGAAAGTAACAATATTGCAAGGGCAAAAATGAGAACAGCGCTTGATATGATTATTGTTTTTAAATGTAAGGCTCTTTTTAATGTAGCAGCATAATGTTTTCGCAAAAATCGTTCTACACGGGTCCCTTCACTATGTTTTTTAAGTTTCTTCTTATCAGTAAGTAAATATGTGCTTAAAACAGGAATTATTGTAATAGCTACCAGCAATGAGGCAAATAGCGAAACTATATAAGCTATTCCCAAAGGTTTAAGCATTTTACCCTCCATCCCCGACAAAAAAAACAATGGCGTAAATGCTACAATAATTATTAATGTAGCATTTAATATCGATGCCCGGATCTCGACTGAGGCATCATAAATTACAGTAATAATATTCCTTTGTTTTTCTTTCGGAAGTAAAATGTTTTCCCTTAGTCGTTTATATACATTTTCAACATCGATTATAGCATCATCAACCAGCGAACCTACAGCAATGGCCATTCCTCCCAGTGTCATTGTGTTTATTGTGATTCCAAATAGTTTCATCACAATTACTGCTATTGTTAATGAAATGGGAATTGCAAGCGCAGAAATTATTGTTGTCCTCAGGTTCATCAGAAAAACAAGCAATATTATTACCACAAATATTCCGCCTTCGATTAATGCAGTTTGTACATTTTTTACTGAAGTAAGAATAAATTGTGATTGATCAAAAATATCGGTATGGATATTAACATCTGACGGAATCGTTTTCTTTAGATCGGACAAAGCGGTTTTTATAGCATCTGAAAGCTCGATGGTGTTAATATTTGGTTGCTTGGTTATGGTTAGTAATACACCAGGATTTCCCTTGTACGAAGCATCACCGATTTTTGGTGACGATCCGATTTTTACACTGGCCACATCGCGCACTTTTACAGGATAGCCGTTCATTATTTTAACGGTATTGTTCCCGATTTCATCTGTGCTACTACTTCTCGCCATAGCACGTATCAGGTATTCCTGTCCATACTCGTTGATAAATCCACCCGAAACATTTTCGTTTGATAGGCTGCAAGCTTCTTTTAATTCGGCAAAACTTACATCATGGAATTTCATTTTATGAGGGTCGGCAAGGATTTGAAATTCTTTATAATCGCCACCGGTAATAGTAACCTGGGCGACTCCTCCTACCGACAACAAGAGTGGCCTGATATTCCATTCGGCGATTGTACGTAAACCCATGCGTGATGTTGAATCAGAAGAAAGGGCAATCATCATAATCTCACCCATTATTGAAGATTGCGGCGAAAGTGTTGGGTATCCAACCCCTTCGGGTAGTTGTTCTGAAATGGTAGCTAATTTTTCACTTACAATTTGCCGTGCATCATAAATGTCCATCCCCCAGTCGAATTCGACCCATACGATTGAGAATCCCATTGCCGATGATGACCGTACACGCCGAATATTTGTTGCTCCGTTTACAGCTGTTTCAAGAGGAAAACTTACAAGACGCTCAACCTCTTCGGGAGCCATGCCGTGGGCTTCGGTTATTACAACAACAGTAGGTGCATTTAGATCTGGAAAAACATCTATTTCCATTTCGGTTGAAATAAAAATCCCCGATCCCAGGATCAGAATGGACATTATAAGTACTACCAATCTGTTGTTTAATGAATACCTGATTATATTATTGAGCATATCAGTGATTGATTATTTAATTTCGATTAATAATTTCAATGTAGCATTCAAAGGACATATACAATGCCAGCTTTAATGGTTGTGGCTATGTGCCGGTAATGCACTCGATAAGGTGGATAATTTAATCATATACGGATTATGGGTGGCAATTCGGTCACCCTCGGTAAGGCCATCAATTATATGATAATTAAGTCCGTCGTTACAATCAATAGTAACATATCGTTTTTCAAATTCATGGTTTTCTTCAGCATAAACATAAAAGCGTCCAGCTTCTTCAAGTAGAGCTGATTTTGGAATAATTATACAATCGGCTACCGGTGCAGTTTTTAAGAAAATTTCGATATACGAACCCGACAATAGTTCACCTATATTATCTATTTCAAAAAAAATAGGTGTGAATAATGAATTTTCCAAGGTGGTTTTTCCATATGAAAGCAGTGTGCCGTTTAAATTATCGGTGTTATAAATTCTGCTATCGTAAATTGTTTTAAAATTAGCTGATTTTATACTCTTTAACATTGGAAAATATTGCTGAGGAACATCGGCCTTAACTACCAGTCGTTTGTTTTTAGTTATCTTTAATAGTGCCTGGCCGGTGGTTACATACTGCCCTTCGGAAACGAAAATGTTTTTAATATATCCATCGATTGATGCCGGTATTCTTTGCCCACCGGAAATATAGTTTCTTTTCACTTGTTCGAAATTGTTTTTTGCCTTTTCATATTCGAGACCAACGGTAGCAAAATCACGATCGGAAATAATTTTATCCTTGTTCAATAGCTTTGCCCGTTCGAAATTTGCCAGTGCTGTTTCGTATAAAGATTTTGCATCACGAAAAGTTGTTTCAATGTTGTCGTGCACAAGTTCTTCGCCCGAAATTGTAAGTAACGATTCTCTGGCCGATACTTTATTTCCAGGCATTAACGACTTTTTTTCAAAAACCACTATGCCATTGTGAATGGCTGTAAGTGTAACTTCATCGCCTTGTGCAGGCAGGATTTTTCCACTGGTATGAATTATTTCATTGTATTCCTGCGCAACTATTTCCATTAAGCCATATTCATCGTCATGTTGGCATCCTTCCTCATCGTGGTCATGTCCTTCGTGGTTGTGTCCTTCGTAATCCTCATCGTGGTCATGTCCTTCGTGGTTGTGTTCTTCGTGTCCGTGGTCGTGATCATGTCCCTCGTGGTTGTGTCCTTCATGATCGTGATCCTGATCATCGTGGTTATGCTTTTCGAGTTCATGAGAGTGGCTATGTCTATCGTGCGAATGGTCATGATTATGCGATGTATTTGAACATTGATATGAAAAAAATATAATAACCATAAATATTAGTAGATAAGCAAAATTCTTCATTTAATTTATTTTTATCAGTAAGTATTTGACTTGAAACATCATAATTCAACACATGTCTTGATATTTTTTTCGAAGATTAGAATACGAAAAAACATTAACTGGTAATCAAAAATATATCAACAACTTTCGATTCTAAAACATCAGAAAACATTGGTTTGAAACATGTGCTATTAGACAACTGGAGGTGCTCTTGATTGTTTGTAAAGAGCAAGGAGATATTTGTAGGAATTTAATAAGGGATTTGAATATTTATCTGTTTCACCACGGTTGGGTGTGGTAAGCAATGTATTCCCCGAAATAAAAGGTGAATCGATGCTGACAGTTGACGTTATTTTGATTTCCTCGGAATTGTAATGGCACAAGCTACAATTTCTGACAGGATTTTCTGGATTTTCACATTCTGAAACCAGGTGAAACTGGTAGTCGGCGTTTTGCTTTGTATTTTCGGAAGAATGTTGATGCGAATTTTCATGTTTACAATGACAAGTACAGGGGTCATGCTTTTTTCCCGGTTCTTCATGATGATGGGGAACAATACTGTGAGCAACCATCACAAATCCTGCAAACCATAAAAAGAAGATTCCTGTTATTTTTAATACAACTCGCATTGCACCGTTTTATTGATCAACAAAGATAGTGTTATAAATGTTTGATCTTTTAACATTTACTTTTACGTTTAATAATTTTTATTTCAATCCATTTAAATAGCTTTCTGTAACTGCATAGCCAACTGCCGCAGCCTGATTTGCATAATCCCTCGCCTTGACCATTTCTTTCATTCGAAAATAGCAAACTGAAATATTATATAAAAGGCTGCCTTTATCTTTTGTTAGTTTCAGAGCATTTTCGAAATCAATAATAGCATCAGGGTATTTCTGCAGGTTGTATTTGGCAAGTCCCCGATTTTGGAAATAGGCTGCTTCAAATGGATTTATTTTTATCAGATAATCATAATCCTTAATCGATTCAATTAATTTTCCGGCATACAAATAGGTGTATGCACGATTAACTGCTATCGACTGCATGGGAGCACCTAGTTCGAGTGCTTTGTCGAAATCTTTAAGTGCCGGATCATATTCTTTCTTTATGCTGAAAGTTATTCCCCGGTTAATATAACCTTTGTATAGATCGGGTCCCATTTCAACTTGTTTGCTATAGGCGTCATGTGCTTTGTCTATATCTTCACGCATGCGGTAAATGTTTCCGATATTTCCCCAAACCTGTGAATCGACATCATTGTTGGCAACCAACACATCGTAATCGCGCATTGCTTTATCAGGCTGGCCATTTTGACCATAATAATTTCCACGGTTTTTATATGCAACATCGGCCGCCGGATAGTTATTGATGGTCTGGGTCCAAAGGGTGCCAGAATTTTTCCACACTTTTGTTTGCTCATACCCAAGATATCCAAGCCAAATTGTCCAGGCACCCAATGCTACGAGTACAGGATATTTTAGCCATTTTAGTTTTAGTTCTTTGTTCTCCAATAAATAGTTTATTCCGTAGGCGATGATAAATAACAAACCAATGTAAGGGACATATGTATAACGGTCGGCCATGATTGCCCTGCCCACAGTGATAAACTGTAAGACAAGTGCAATCGTGATCAGGTAAAAAATCAATCCGAAGAAGGGAATTTTTGTTTTCTTCAAACTAAGTACACCTGCTACACCTATAATTATTGCAATTATCGGCATTGCATAAAAGTGCCACGGAAGATTTCCTCCATCGTTTAAGAAGGGATAGGGGTAAAAAGTTGCAAGTTTTAGAGGAATGAATAGACGGTAAATATAAATTACAAAGCCATAGCTGGCAAAAACAAACTTATTAAAATAACTGATCACTCCTTCTTTGGCAATGGCTCCTCCCGACTGGATTTCAATGGCTAACAATCCGAAGTAAACAGAAATGGCCAGAAACGGTATTTTCTCGATAATTGCACGTTTATCAAATTTCCGGCCAATAAAAAAGTCAATGGCAAAAAATACCACCGGGAAAACAACAGCAACTCCTTTCGACAATGAGGACAGGATAAATAGCACAAATGCAATCAGAATATATTGAATTTTAAACTTGTCGGTATATTTTAAATAAGCGATGAGTCCCAACAAGAAAAAGAAAGTATACAAAACATCTTTTCGTTCCGATATCCAGGCCACCGATTCCACATGCATAGGGTGAATACCAAAAAGTATGGCAACAATTAGTGCAATGAGTATCTTCTTTTTAGTCAGAAAATATATAAAAATGAAAACCAGCAGGCAATTAAGTAAATGAAATATCAGATTGGTTGTATGATAGGTTTTGGCATTGTTTCCCGGATAGAGATTTTCCTTTGTTTTTTTGTTTTTCTTCGAAGCATTGGAATAGTCCATTGCAAGGGAAAGCATAGTTAAGGGATGGTAGTTTAACGAAACCGGGTTGTCTGTATTAAAAAAGAACCTGACTGTTTCAAAATTAAAAGTTCGGATGTTTTCATTCTCAAGTACATAAGTGGGATCGTCCCAATTGGTCCAGTCATTTTTTAGCGATGGCGTGTAAACAATATAAACCACAAGAACGATTAATGCCATACCTGCCCATAACTGCCAGTTGATATTTCTACCAGGCGATTTTACAGGTTGTTTGGGTTTTTGTTTAATTGCTTTTTTGGGTGTCCTTTTAACATGCTTCTTTTTTACCATTGTTGAATTTTCTATAATTCGTTAAAATCCAAAAATAAATATTTTACTTAAATCATTTCGCCTGGATATAAAATTTCGGTGTATCTTATATTTCTATTATCCG
>CAYLZH010000220.1:0-8748 GCA_964388245.1 uncultured Bacteroidales bacterium | reverse complement strand
AGTATCCTTCATGAGTAAAATTGGATGAAAAAACAGCTTCCATATCAACAACAATCTGTTCGTTTGCTTTATAGACTTTAAATTCAAATTCTTCTCCGGCAGCAAATCCATCATCTAATCCTGATTGTTTACCCCAGGCAGTTATCGAAAATGTTGATCCGCTAAACTGTGAATATCCTCCACATGCTGCAATCCCAGCCGAATCATAGAATACACCTACATAATCACCGGAATCAAGTGGCAAACCATTAATTAATATGGTTCCTAACTGTATTAAAATAATGTGATTGCTTCCTGTAATGGAATAATACCAGTTGAAAGGTTCGGTTTGAGCAGATCCCACGTTGTAGGAAACCGTTAAATCATAATTTCCAGCACATAAACCATTGATATCTTCGGTTGATTCTCCATTCGACCAATCATATACATATGGTGTAATGCCACCCGATACGGTAATATCAATAAATCCATCACAAACATCATAACACGAAGCATCAACAACATCTGAAGTAATCGAAAGGTTTGGAATAACCAGCTCCGGTTCGGTTAAGGTAAATTCAGCTGAAGCAATGCACAGACTTGCATCCTTCACTACAACTGAATAAGTACCGGCTGACAGATTCGATAAATCTTCAACTGTTTCACCTGTCGACCATAGGTATATAAATGATCCAACACCTCCTGAAACTGTAAGATCGATACTACCATCGCTTGCTCCATTTGCCGAGACAGAATACCCATTGTAGTCGGATATTACTGATGCAATAGTTATTTCCGAAGGTTCGCCAACCACTACCTCTAAAATGGCCGTCTGAAAGCCTCCACCTGCAGGACTTGTACCGATTAATGAATTAACAATACACATCCCGTTTGTGGTGTAGGTCGAATCATATAAGGGACCATCCAGATACAGTGCTTCCAGGTCTATTTCGACTCCATCTGCGTATCGCCATAACTTCCATTTAAATTCCTCACCGTTAGCAAATCCATTATTCATATTTGCCTCGGTCCCCCAGGCAGGAATTGCAGTTGCCTGGCCGGTCCACTGTTTATATCCCCCGCAAGCCAATCCGGTTGGTGTTGTATAAAACACTCCCAGATAGTCATTTACTGCTATAGGAATACCATCCACAGTGGTTACACCTGCAGGAATCATTATTGTATGATTGGCTCCCGTGTTCGTATAGGTCCAGTTGAAGTTTCCCTGACCACTACCACCACTATCACCAACAGTTACTGTGTATGTACCTGCCAAAATATTCGAAATATCTTGCGTTGTTTCTCCCGATGACCATATGTAAGAATATGGTGTAATTCCTCCCGCAACGGTTAAGTCAATGCTTGCATCATTAGCGCCATAACAAGATGCCTGAACCGTTGTCGCTGAAAGAGTTAGAGAATCGACAACGACTAATTCATAGGCATTGGAATGTATTCCATAGCACATTAATACAAGAAGGATAACCATCCTGCGAAGGTTGAAGTACAGTGTTTTCATAATAAAGTTTTCTTAAGTTGATAGCGATGTTTACGGGAAACACCCTATAAGGTTTGGATACGGTGAATTTTTTTTAGGCTGTTAAGGCTTTCAAAACCACATCTATTTAAAATATCCTTCGATATATTGGTATATGAAATTACCGTTATATACTTATATCAAGAATCAATAATTAATTGAACAAGAATAAACATCGAAACAGTGAATAAAACATCAATCACAAAAGATGTTCTTTATGACACAAAAAATCATAATTCGTAAAATTAATTAGAATTTCGATCAGTCGAAATATCTTTGTCACATTCAATTAAAATACCAGGAAGAGAATTTAGGAAGATACCCTGCTATAGTTTAATGACCTGAACATAATATTTCTTCGGCGAATTTTACAGAAATCTATTCATGAATACAGATGGCTCAGAGATTGGAACAAAAACGATTAGCTCACCTGATTATGAACCAGCTACAAAATTAATACGCACAATGACCGGTTTAATTTCCTGTGGAAACTTTTGCTACTTCAAGTATTGCAAAACTGCGCCCGTGATAGTCGCTCCAAAAGTGTACAAATACATTCTTGTAGTTTTCCAAAAGATGAAGAACATGCTCTAAGCGGTCAGCCTGAAAATACAATTGCATACTTTTATTCTTTGCATTGAAATCAGGAGGTTCATTTAGCAATATTTCATCATCCGAAAAGAACAAATGGGCAAGAAATCCTTCATTTTCACTACTGTATACATTGATAACAGCCATACTCATATTGCCGGTCCAGATATCGCCAACAGTTTCGGCATAAATATACTTTTCGACGCGAAACCGTATATCCTCTTTTTGTTTCGAATCCTGCCGTATTGAAAAAACCTCACACAAAGTGGAATCGATAATCTGAAGATTCTTATGTGTAGAGAATAGCTTTGTTCCTGATTTTTTATCCTGGGCAAAAAGTCCGGTTGACATTAAAATAATCAAAATCATTACTGACAAGCGCATCATAATTTTCCTCCTAATTTTTCGTGATACAATTTTGTTGATATTAACTGTTCTTTAATAAAATAGCATGTAAAATATGCTATAATAATTAGTCAGACATATCTGAGCGAAAGGTAATAAATGAAACTATTGATCCAAAATAAAATTGGGCAGGTAAATTATCAAACCACTCTAAATACGCTGGGTTTTATTTTAAAAGAAAAAAGCTCCGGAATTAATGCCCCGAAGCTTAATTTGTGTCGGGGTGACTGGACTTGAACCAGCGACCCCACGCCCCCCAGACGTGTACTCTACCAGCTGAGCTACACCCCGATCTTTTTTCAGCTTGCAAATATAGTTAATAATAGAATGATAAATTTACAATTTCCAGAATTTTCTCATGCCCGTAAAAAGGTTTTCCTTACTTGTGAATGGCTTCAAAAGGCAATAATTATTAGGCATAACTCGTTTACATTCATCAAAATAAACAAAACAGTAGCTTATCTGATGTAAAATTAGCAAGATCAAATTATTTTTAAATCCTGAATAGAAATCGAAATGAATAATTAAAAATTCATTACTTTTAGAATTCCAATTTTGGAAGTTTATGGAATATGTGCAACCGTCTGTTTTTGTTTATGGTATCCGGGTCGACGAACCCATTACTGTAATCACCGATCTTCTTGTATCAGCGGTATGTTTCTATGCCTTTTTCCAATTCAATGAAACCAAAAATGAAAACAGGGTAAGGAAATTCCTGAAATATTATTTCCTCACTATGGGTATAGCCACTGCCTTTGGTGGAATAATTGGCCATGGTTTTTTATATGCCTTCGATAGTTTAACTGAATTTCAATTTGTTGTATCGCCCTGGAAACTTCCCGGATGGCTGGTAAGTATGTTTTCAATAACACTCATAGAAAGAGCTTCGATAGAATATTGCAGATCGATTATACCACGAAAAACCGGGATTGTCTTTACATGGATAAACATTATCGAGCTGATAATTTTCATTTTCATTGCAATTTTTACGCTTGAATTCTTTTTTGTGCAGGTACATGCAGCTTATGGTTTGCTGTTGGTGGTATCGAGCCTGAATATTTATGTTTTTATGAAGAGAAGAACCCTGTCGAGTAAGATTTTCTTATTAGCAGTAGCATTCGCGGCATGTGGAGCACTGGTATATATGAATAAATGGGGAATTTCTATTTGGTTTAATCACTTCGACATCAGCCATATTCTTATGGCAATTAGTGCATTTGTGTTCTATAAAGGCGGAAAACAATTGCTGCACGATCCGATTGTCAATAATCACTAAGCATTCGATAGAATATCTTACTTTCGTTGCCTCAAAAATCAATTTAGTTTTGTCATTCGATCCTTATACTATAAACCTGCCGATATCAGCGGTAATTTCTGAAATAAAGGAAAACCTTATCCAGGAAAACTCACTCATTATCAGCGCGCCACCAGGAGCTGGAAAAAGTACCATTATACCGCTGGCCCTGATGGATGAAAGCTGGCTTGACGGAAAGAAAATCCTGATGCTCGAACCGCGCCGCCTGGCTGCCAGAACCATCGCTTCACGAATGTCCTCACTCATAAACAGTGAGTTAGGTAAAACAGTAGGATTCAGGATTCGATTCGATAATAAAACGAGTGAATCGACAAAAATAGAAGTTCTTACCGAAGGGATTCTTACGCGCATGATGCAAAGTGATACAGCACTGGATGGAATCGGAATGGTTATTTTTGATGAATTCCATGAAAGGAATATTCATGCTGACACTGCCCTTGCACTTTGCAGAGAAATTCAGCAGGTTCTCAGGCCCGACCTGCGAATAGTTATCATGTCGGCTACCATTGATGTTTCAAAACTTAAAACATTACTAAACGCCCCATCGGTCATTAGTAAAGGGAAACAATATCCGGTCGAGATTATTTACACAGGCACACAGGATGAAAACCTTATTCCTGAACTTAGCGCTCGTGCCATTTTATCAGCAATCGATAAATACAATGGCGACACACTGGCTTTTCTACCAGGCGAGGGTGAAATAAATGCCTGTTATGAGATATTAAAAAATCGCCTTCACGATTTCGCAATATATCCACTCTACGGAATGCTGTCGCAGGCAAGGCAATTTGCGGCAATAATGCCCCATAAATCAGGCAAGAGAAAAATTGTGCTGGCAACCTCAATTGCAGAAACCAGTTTAACTATCGAGGGTATTGGGATTGTTGTTGACTCAGGATTTGGTCGTACATCGAAATTTGATCCAAAATCTGGTCTTTCCCGGCTTGAAACCATCAGGATATCTATGGATTCCGCCGATCAACGTGCCGGCCGTGCCGGCCGGTTGAGCCCGGGAACCTGCATTCGTTTATGGTCGAAGGCAACTGAGCAGCGAATGCAAAAACACAGGGTTCCGGAAATCCTTGAAGCCGATCTGGCTGGATTAGCTTTGAACCTGGCACTTTGGGGTATTCAGGATGCTTCGAAATTATGCTGGCTAACACCTCCGCCAAAAGCCGCACTCGAGGCTGCCCAAAAAACTTTAACAGATTTGGAAGCTTTTAATGACGATGGACACATTACTGATCATGGGAAAAAGCTGCATTCGCTTCCCTGTCATCCGAGGATAGCTCATATGTTACTTATGGCTGAAACGGAAAATTTACTTCCCCTGGCATGTGATGTTGCTGCTATTCTGGAGGAGCGGGATCCGCTACCAAAGGATTCAGGGATTGATATTAATCTTAGGATTGAGGCTTTGCGCAGGACACGACAGGACAGAAGACTAAGTAAACGGATGGCAAAAATTGAGAAAGTCGCATCATCCTACAGACATCTGTTCAATCAAAAAGTCAAAAATAATCCTGTCGATCCTTACGAGACCGGCCTCCTTCTGGTTTATGCCTACCCCGAAAGAATTGCATGTTCGCGACCAGGAAACAATGCACAGTTTCAGTTATCAAACGGAAAGATTGTTATGGCCGGACATAAAGATGAACTGGCCTGGGAATCGTGGTTGGCAGTAGCACACATGGATGCCCGTGAGGGTATTGGCAGGATATTCATGGCCTCGCCACTGAATCCAACAGACCTGGCTCCCCTGGTTAAACAAAAAGAAGTTATAAAATGGGATACACGAAAAGGAGGAATTATTGCGAACAGTGAACTGCTAATCGGAACTATTATACTTCAAGCCAAAGCACTACCCAATCCTGATCCTGCGAAAATAACTCACACCGTATCAGAAGCTATCAGCAAAGAAGGTGGTTCATTACTCGATTTAAACGATGAATTTTCACAGCTGCAAAACAGGATTATGTGCCTGACAAACTGGTGTCCTGAATTCAACTGGCCCGACGTGTCATTGTCGACACTTCTGGAACAAAATCGAAAATGGTTAGGGCCTTATATTAAGAATATCAGAAAAACAGAAGACCTGAAAAAGTTGAACCTCGCAAAAATCCTGTATTACTTTCTCGACCAGGAAAAGCAAATTGCGCTCGACAAGCTCGCTCCACAACGAATTAAAGTGCCAAGTGGTTCGAATATCAAGCTGAAATATCAGCATGACGGATCTGCGCCTGTTCTTGCTGTTCGATTGCAGGAAGTTTTCGGATTAATGGAGACTCCAACTGTTAATAATGGAAGAAATCCAGTGCTGATGCACCTTTTATCGCCCGGATTTAAACCTGTTCAGGTAACATCAGACTTGTGCAGTTTTTGGGATAAGGCCTATTTTGAGGTGCGAAAAGAATTGAAGCGACGCTATCCGAAACATGCCTGGCCAGAAAATCCATTTGCTGAGGCAGCAGTTAAAGGTGTGAAGAAGAAAAAATCTTAGCCTCTTTTTAGGATAATTCGAATTAAGATTTGTAATTCCCCTTTTCTACCGGATAATAAATACCTCACCTCCAGGTATCAGATAAGAAAACTTTAAGTAAAAGGCTTGCGATTTCTGAAAATCAAGGAGTTTTCATACTGACAATATTGTTATATCTTTGGATTGACAATGGATGATCAGTTTAATAAAAAGCAAAGTGAGGTTACACAATGGGTACATCAATATGCCGACGACTTGTTTGCATTTGCGTTTTATAAAACATCATCGAAAGAAATAGCCGAAGATATTGTTCAGGAAACTTTTGCTGCTGCGGTTCATGGCTACGAAAACTATAAGCGCGAAAGCAATGCAAAAACCTGGTTGTTTCGAATTGCCACCAATAAAATAACCGATTACTATCGCAAAAAATCAAGATCATTTATATCGCTTGAGGTGCTTCATGAGAATAATGCCTTTCAGGCTTCCGATAAACTTTTCGATCAATACGATTCATGGAGGGATACATCAGGTTCGGGAATCTGGCCGGATAATCCCCATTTACTTGACAATCCCGGTTTTAATGTTGTCTTTGAGCAATGCTTTGGCGACCTGCCTGAGGCCTGGCGTATGGCACTCTTATCAAAATACATACTCGGAAAAGACGGGAAAGAAATATGTCAGGAATTGGAAATTTCACCGTCGAATTATTGGCAGATATTGCACAGGGCAAAATTATTGGTAAAGAATTGCCTGGAAAAAAACTGGTTTAAGAAGGAGGCGAAATGAAAAATTTGATGAATATCATGATGTTATCATGCAAGAAAGCCACCGAGCTAATCGAAAAAAAGAATGTCACCAGGCTTTCGTGTGTCGAACAAATACAATTGAAAGTGCATAAAGGAGTGTGTTCTGCTTGCCGGGCTTACGAAAAACAAAGCCTGATAATTGATCAATCAATAAAAAAACTTGCTGAACAGGATATCAATGAAAAAGTAAAGCTTTCTGAAGATAAAAAACTAAAAATCATTCAATCACTTCAAAAGCATTAGACAACAAAAAAGTTTCCACCCCTTCCTGAACCTATTACCATCAATCAATTTAAAACTTAAAAAAATTAGAATTTCCTGTCAGGATTGCGAATGTGTTCCGACTATCAGAGTAATTAATTATTAGAATATTTAAATCTAAATTAACAAATGGTATGAAAAAGAACACGTTAACTTTATTTACAGGAATAGCTTTGATAGCTGCAATTGGTTTTTCGTCGTGTAACAAGGACGATAACAATCCAACACTAACTGAATTCATTGCCGATGACGATTCCTTTAAAGATTTTATGAGTTGGATGCTGGAAACCACAACCCATGGGCCCGATCCGGCACTTGGAATGGCCCATGCAGGAAACGATTCCACTGTAAGCCGCGAAATATATTTCAAAGACGGGGCTAGTACCGTAGGTGGTGAATACCCTGTTGGGACAATAATTGTAAAACATTCGACCAATCCTGAAGGAACAGTTGATGAACGTACGGCTATGGTAAAGCGGGGCAATGGTTTTAATCCTGAAGGTGGCGATTGGGAGTGGTTTATGTTAGCTGCCGATGGCACGATTGGTATTGATGAAACAAGCGGTATGGCCATGCGTGGTGCCGATTTAATGAGTGGTATGTGTGTTACATGCCATAAGGCAGCAGAAACTGATTATGTATATTCAAAATAAAACGACAGCATAAAACTGTATGCAACATATTTTCAGGGGCTTAATAGCCCCTGTTTTAATTAATAAGTCGGGGTGCGATACTAAGTTGTGCCCCGACACTTGTTTTTACAGGAAGAATTTAAAAACTATTTACCATATTACTATTGTACACCTACGATGGCGTAAATTTGTAATTTGTGCCTTTGCCTAATCCTAAATCCTATCGTTCTACTCATGCCGGCGAAGTTTAGCGAAGCGTAACTTAGTCGGTTGAGATGGCGGTCTCTGACTGCTATTATTTTCAGAACGGCATTCATAATATTAATACTTCCAAATTATTCAACATAAAACACCTCACTCTGACGACCATCACATTACTACCTGTAATAATAATGAGCTAAATACAAAGATAAAGTTTTCAATTTTCACTCATTTTAAGTGCAGTCAAAGACCGGTATCTTCCAGACGAAGTTTGGAAACTTCGCCCGGTATCTCCAGCCCAAAAGGTAAACTTCGGGAAGCGGAGGATACATCGATACTCATTCATTAATGTTATATCTTGATCAATGAAAAAACGCAGCTCTTATATCCCCGATAGTTTGTTGCATTTTGTTATATTTACCAACAAATATGGCTGAAATATAGTGAATATCTATTTTAGAAAATTTGCAGGAAATACTAAAAATGCGCTGCAACTTAGAATTTTAGTTCCTTTACTATCGTATGAATTATTTGTTATTCAC
>CAYLZH010000219.1:5023-8751 GCA_964388245.1 uncultured Bacteroidales bacterium | reverse complement strand
GAACTTGATATATTTAAAATCGTTGCAATTTCTTCATGATCATATCCTTCGAATAAATAGAGCGATAGAATAATCCGGTATCCATCGGCCAGTTCTTCCATGCAACTTTTAATTTTTTCAACATTAGTCCGCGTTTCTTCAATATCTCCTGAGTCGTCAGATGGATTATCTATTTGGTGCACATTTTCAATGTCTTCGAAATAAATGCGACGTTTTTTTAGAATATCAATCGACCGATTGATTACGATCCGTTTTAACCAGGCCCCGAAACTAACTTTACCACTGTACTGTTCAATTTTTTCGAAAGCAGAAAGAAACGAATCCTGCATAATATCTTCAGCTTCGACCGGATTGTTAATTATTCGCAGGCTTGTGTTGAACATGGCTTTATAATAGAGCTGATAGATGCGGTTTTGTGCTCTCCGGTCGCTTAACTTGCATTGTTCGATCAAGTCCTTATGTATGTTCTCGTAAACCTGCTCCATTCAATCGATTTGTTTCAAAATACGAATAAATTCTTTTGGTGCTGCACATTATAAGAATAAGCTTATCTTTCAGGAAAAAATATGGATGAATTTCGCCGATAAAGTAAATACATTCAATAAAACCCTGAAACTTGACAGGCCTCTGCCTTCCGGCATTAAAGTTATGAATCCCTATGTGGAAAATCCTGAGGCCTTAAGAATTTCTTCAGAGTTTTATACTAAATTTTTCGATGATTTAACCGAACGGAGGATTATTCTGGGAATTAATCCCGGAAGGTTTGGTGCCGGCGTAACAGGTATTCCATTTACCGATACCAGACAATTGAAGGATCGTTGTGGAATTAATTTCGATAGAGTTTCAACATATGAACTCTCATCTACTTTTATCTACGACATGATTGAAGCCTATGGGGGCGTTGAGTTGTTTTATTCTGATTTTTACATCGGGGCTGTTTGTCCGCTTGGTTTCCTGACCGAAAGCACTGCCGGAAAAGTGAAAAACTATAATTACTACGATAGTATGGATTTGCTCAGTCAAGTGGAATCTTTTATAATCGAATCGCTTGATAAACAACTTAAATTTGGTATAAATACCGATGTTTGCTTTTGTCTTGGGAACAATAAAAATTTTAAATATCTACAAAAGCTGAACAAACAAAAGAACTATTTCGGTGAAATTGTGCCACTTGAGCACCCAAGATATATCATGCAATATAAACTGAAGCAAAAAAATGTGTTTATCGATAAGTATATCCATAGTTTGCGAAAAGCTTCAAATCGCTAATCATCTATGATTGATACTCAGGAAACTTAATTTGAGATGGCAAATAGTATCACGATAAAATTACCCGGAATGAAAATCATCTTTTATCTGAATTTAGCATTGCTTATGTTTTTGTCAGCTTGTGATGGCAACAAGGTATATCGAAAATTTGCTCCCTCATTCGATAATTATCAGTGGAAGACATCAAAAGAAATTGAATTTAATCCAACAATTGAAGATCCAGAGTTATTGTACAATATATATGTGGCAGTTCGTCATATTTACGGATTTCCATACAGGGAAATTAATGTTGAACTTAAAATGATAACTCCGTCGGGAAAAGAAGAGGTTTTTGACTTTCCGGTTACATTCATTGACAATAATGGAAAATATTTAAGCGATTGTGCCGGTGATTATTGCGACAGGGAAGAGATTGCTTTGCAGGACTTTAAGTTCAGTGAGGTTGGCATGTACAAATTCTTAATCATGCATAAAAGTCCTGTTGATCCATTGCCAGGCATCATGGATGTAGGTTTGATAATCAGAAAGAATTAGAATTGTTACCTGCATCAAAATGAATAGTTGAAAAGATTTTTTAAAAGAATATTTTCACATGCCCAATAAACCATTAAAAAATATACTTTTGCAACAAATTGACAATCCATATGGTGAAGATTGGTGTACTTGGTGCAGGTTTTCTTGGGAAAATACATATTCGGCTCATAAAGCAAATTAGCGGATTCGAATTAGTAGGTTTTTATGATACCGATCCTGAGATCGTAAAGCAATGTGTAGATGAGTTCGACATTAAAGCTTTTCAATCTGCAAATGAACTAATTGATGCTGCAGAAGCAATAGATATTGTAACACCTACTACCTCACACTTTGAGTATGCTGTTTCAGCAATAAAAAAATCGAAGCATATATTCATAGAGAAGCCAATAACTTTTTCTATCGATGAGGCTGTACAACTGGTAAAACTCACTAACGAGGCAAGTATAGTTGCGCAGTCGGGGCATGTTGAGCGTTTTAATCCGGGCTTTCTTGCTGCCCAACCTTTTATACAAAATCCGATGTTTATTGAGGCTCACCGCCTTGGTCAATTTAATCCTCGCGGAACTGATGTTCCTGTTGTGCTCGATTTAATGATTCATGATATTGATATCGTGCTAAGCATTGTTCCGTCCCACTTAAAAAAAATAAGTGCAAGTGGTGTTCCTGTTATCAGTGACACACCCGACATTGCCAATGCAAGGCTCGAATTTGAAAATGGTGCAGTGGCAAATCTCACAGCAAGCAGGATATCGTTAAATAAAATGAGGAAGTGCAGAATTTTTCAGCGCGATACATATATTTCTGTCGATTTTTTAAATAAAGATACCGAATTATTCCACCTCAGAAATTTCGATCCAAGCGAAAAACAACCGGTTTTAACTATTAATCCCGGGAACGGAAAAGACATAAAAGGAATAGTTATCGAAAAGCCTATAATCATTCAAACCAATGCTATTCAGGAAGAGCTCAGGTGTTTCCTGAATTCAATAGTGAATGGTTCGCCCGCAGTAGTAAGTATCGAAGAAGGATACTATGCTTTGGATGTTGCACAAAACATTTTAAGTATAATGGGTAACAGTTCTGGCCGGAAATAGATCATATCACTTCTGTTTATACGTGAAAATTTTGATGGTACATATTAAATCTGGAAGAAACAGACCAACAACCCGGATACTTTTTCTTTGTTCAATATTAATTATTAACATTTTTGCATCATGCGATTATATTAATCCTGATGAAAAAATACCTTCATATTTAGGAGTTGATACCTTTCTGCTGAATACGGTTTCATATTCTCAAGGGCCACAAAATCACAATATTAGTGATGTATGGGCAACAGTAAATGGTGAATTCATAGGTGTTTTTGAAATGCCTGCCGAATTTCCTGTTCTTCAAACAGGACCATCGAGTATTACTTATATGGCGGGAATAAAGAAAAACGGCATTGCTGCCAGCAGGGTGAAATATCCTTTTTATTCAAGCTATCAGGTTGATACTGTACTTTATGAAAATGATTTACTTGTTCTAAAACCTGTAGTGAAATATAAAGATGAAACCGTTTTCGACTGGTTTGAAAACTTCGAGGATGCAGGAATTAGCATCGATTCAACTTCATTAAGCGATGCAGGTCTAATTGATACATCAGCAAATGGATCGGACGTAGTAAAAATCGAGCTATACGGGGAAATGCAGGATTTCGAGGCCGAAAGCATTGAACGCTACGAATTCCCGGAGGCCAGCACACCGCTCTATTTCGAAATGGATTATTGGTGTGACCATGAGTTTATAATGGGATTAAAGATTTATCAACCCGGAGGATTGGTAAAACAGCCTGTTATTCTAATTAATCCGATAGAGTCGTGGAATAAAATCGTTTCCTGGTTTACGTATCCAATTTGGGACCGATGGATATCCAACCCAAATTT
>CAYLZH010000219.1:0-5013 GCA_964388245.1 uncultured Bacteroidales bacterium | reverse complement strand
GATTTAACCTATTTGTCGACAATAAATAGCAGTGCCGATAATTACGCTGTTTATTTTGCCATTTCCAGGCAGGATAGTTTAAATAAAGCTCAGGTAATGTTAGATAATTTAAAATTACTGCATTTTTAATGAATAAGAAAGCACATACGGCCCGGTATCTTATTTCCGATCTCCTATCGGCCGGAGTAGCCTGGACCCTGTTTTTTATTTTCAGGAAATTGTTTGTAGAACCGCAACGATTTGGATATGAAATCCCTGTTGAGTTTAACCGAAACTTTTATTTAGCTCTTATTTTCCTGCCTGTATTCTGGATTTTATTTTACTACATAACTGGTTACTACAAAGATATATTTCGAAAATCACGACTCAAGGAATTAGGCTCAACCCTTACAATAACAATTATGGGTGGTGTATTGATTTTCTTTGTGTTAATTCTCGACGATTGGGTGTTAAGTTACAAGAACTATTATAAGTCCTTTTCAGTTTTGGTGGGGCTACACTTTATGCTTACTTATATTCCGAGGCTTGTTATCACCACACGAACAGCTCACAAAATTCAGGACCGGATAATCGGATTTAATACCATAATTGTTGGAAGCAATGAAAAGGCAGTTGAATTATACAAAGAACTTACCGGTAAGGAAAAATCTGCAGGAAATTTATTTACAGGTTTTATTACAGTACGACAAAAAGAAAAATATTTGTTAAGTGACTATATTACCAATTTGGGTAATTTAAATGAACTATCAAATGTTATCAGGAAATATAAAATCGAGGAAGTAATAATTGCCATCGAATCAAACGAGCATCATGAAATAGGCAAGATTATAAATAAGCTCGAAGGATTTGATATTGTAGTAAAAGTAATTCCTGATATGTACGATATACTTACCGGAAAAGTAAGAATGTCATCACTTTATGGTGTTGCATTAATTCAAATATCGCACGATTTAATGCAGGCATGGGAAGAAAATCTTAAAAGAGTACTTGATATTTTAATTTCAGTTGTTGCTCTAATTCTATTGATCCCGTTTTATGCTTTTCTTTCGATTGGTGTTAAATTATCATCTAAAGGCCCGGTGCTTTACTCCCACGAGCGAATTGGCCGATATGGCAAACCATTTACCATATATAAATTCAGGTCGATGTATATTGATGCCGAAAAACAAGGACCGGCATTATCGAGCCAAAACGATAGCCGGATTACACCCTTCGGAATGTTCATGCGTAAATCCCGCTTCGATGAGTTTCCACAGTTTTACAATGTATTAATTGGTGATATGTCGCTTGTAGGTCCACGCCCCGAGAGACAGTTTTTTATCGACCAGATCCTGCCCAGGGCGCCTCATTATATTCATCTGCAAAAAGTACGGCCCGGCATAACTTCCTGGGGTCAGGTGAAATACGGGTATGCCGAAAGTGTCAATCAAATGATAGAAAGGTTAAAGTATGACATCATTTATATTGAAAACATGTCGCTTTATACCGATTTTAAAATTCTGATATATACTGTACTTACAGTAGCCCGCGGAAAGGGAAAATAAAGAATTCTTTGATTAATCGGACAAATATTTCAGGATTAGGTGTACAAAGAAAAAACACAATGGATCTATAAAGAAAATTTAGTACGAAATACTATATTACTTTGTGTTATACTGAAATCCTATGAGCATCCATAGAATGCTTAAATTTTAATGTTTTTAACAATTAGAATGTTTTCTCCTTCAAGAATGGCATCTGAGATTGAAGCACCATTTAAATAACATGAGCGCAATGAGGTATTTGTAAAATCGGCTTTTGATAAATCGGCTCCATCAAAAACAGTTAACGACATCTGCGAACCTGTAAATTTTGCACCCACCATATTCGAACTTCCAAAATCGCATTCGCGTAAACTTGCCGATGACAGGTCGGCTAAAGTAAATATTGTGTTTGTAGCACATGCCTTATCTAATCTTGTCAGATTAAATTTAGCAGAGTCGCAATTTGCTGAACGAAGATCAACACCTGTAAGATTGGCTTCCGATAAATCGGCCTCATTCAACAAGGCAAATTCGAGATTGGCATTTCGTAAATCGGCATATTTTAAATTGGTTTTTCGCAAATCGGCCCCTTGCAGATTGGCACCAAATAAATTGGCTCCCCGAAGGTTAGCACCGCGTAGGTTGAGCGGACGATGGTTCTTACCAACCGAACTTTGGGCAATCAATTTCCATAAGTCTTTATCGCTAAGTACACGTTCTTTGTTCATTTTTGATAATTGCTTATTTCATAATTCAATACAAATCGAATCCTTAAAATTTTACCAGGATCGCTTGTTAACAATTCTATTGTAATAAATTTTTGAATCATCAATACAAGTAAAATTCCCGATTAAATAACTAACAATTGAATGATTCTGTTTTATCATTCAAAGTTAAAAATTTGAATTAATAAAGTGTCAAACAAAATTAATATATTGCATAATTAAACTAAACCGCAATAACTATGAGAACAATTCCTCGTTTGTTTGAAGACAGTGTGGATCGCTATCCAGACAATCCTTTTCTATGGGAAAAAAGAGGACAGTCCTATCAATCATTGAGTTACAGTAAAACAAAAGGGTTGGTTTACGAAATGGCCTGTGGGTTGAAAGCAGCCGGTATTGAAAAGGGCGACAGAGTAGCCCTGATTTCTGAAGGCCGGAACTATTGGATTATTTCCGAACTGGCAATTTTATACCTGGGAGCTATTAATGTACCATTGTCAGTAAAATTAGAACCATCGGAAATTGAATTCAGAGTAAACCATTCAGGTTGCAAGATGATAGTTGTTTCAGGTAATCAATCAAAAAAACTCGATAAGATTAGGGACAAACTCACACAAGTCGGGAAAATAGTATATCTCGACGAAATAGGTGAAACAGGTGAAAGCGAATTTACCCTGAATAATATACTGGAAAATGGCCGGGAAATAAATCCTGATGATATATCAGCCATAAAGAACAACCTTAATGAAACTGACAATGCAAATATTTGTTATACATCAGGTACAACAGCAGATCCAAAAGGTATTATCCTGACTCATCTGAATTACTATGCCAACGTTGAGCAGGCAGCAAGCCTTATGACAATACCCCCTTCGTACAAAACTTTGTTGATCCTTCCCCTTGATCATTCGTTTGCACACACTGCCGGTATTTATAGTTTTATGCGTATGGGGGCAAGTATTGCATCTGTTCAGATTGGAAAATCTTTAAATGAAACCCTTCGCAATATTCCAATCAATATTAAAGAAATTAAGCCTGATATCCTTTTAAGTGTTCCGGCTCTTGCCAAAAATTTCAGGAAGAATATCGAAAAGGGAATCAGAGATAAAGGACCCAAAGTTGAGAATCTGTTCAATAAAGCAATGCGAACTGCGTATGAATATAACGGAATTGGCTGGGATAAAGGTCAGGCCCAGGGCTTGTTAAAAAAGTTAAAACTCAAGTTTTATGATAAAATTTTGTTCAGTAAAATCAGGGCAAATTTTGGCGGAGACCTTAAGTTTTTTATTGGTGGAGGTGCCCTGTTAGATATCGACCTGCAAAAATTCTTTTATGCCATTGGTATGCCCATGTTTCAGGGCTATGGATTATCAGAAGCTGCTCCAATAATTTCATCGAATGCACCGGAAAAACATAAAATGGGATCATCAGGATTTTTAGTCTCCAATCTCGATCTGAAAATCTGTGATGATGATGGTAAAGCCCTTCCTGTTGGCGAAAAAGGCGAGATAGTCGTTAAGGGCGAAAATGTCATGAAAGGCTATTGGCGAAACGAGGAGGCTACTGCCGAAGCCTTGAAAGACGGCTGGTTACATACTGGCGACCTTGGCTATATGGATGCCGATGGTTTTCTATATGTTCTGGGCCGGTTTAAAAGTTTGCTTATCGGGCACGATGGCGAAAAGTACAGTCCCGAGGGTATTGAAGAAACACTTGTTGAACATATTGCCTGTATCGATCAATGTTTGCTGCACAATAACCAGGATGCTTACACAGTGGGATTAATTGTTCCAAACAAAGAGGCATTAAAACGAATGCTGAAAAAGAAGAATATCGATGCCGGATCGGAAGATGCGGCTAAAGCTGCACTTCTCGAAATACAGGAAGCTGTGAATAATTACAAGCAAGGAGGCAAACATGAGGGAATGTTCCCCGAGCGTTGGCTACCGTCATCAATTGCCGTGTTGGACGAAGGTTTTACCGAAGCGAACCAAATGTTGAATAGCACGCTTAAAATGGTTCGAGGTAAAATATCCGAACATTATCGCGATACTTTTTCATTTCTTTATTCTCCGGCATCATCGAAAATAACCAACGACGAAAATTTAAAGGTGATGAGAAAAATATTAAAGTAATCGGTCCTATTTTTTCAGATATCATCTGATTTCTTCTGGATTTACGCTATCTTCGATAACTGTGAAAATAGAATTCACCGAAGACAAAAATTCCTAACCCATGAAAAAAATTTCTATTATTCTTGTGGCAATATCCTGCTCATTGTTTTCAATTGCACAACAGGGAGTTTATAATTACAGCTTACCAACAGTTACTACAGGAGGCGATACAATTGAGAATTCCTATATCAAAAACTATATTAAAACCGACACAGCTATTTACTGCAGCATGGGAAATCCTCCTGGCCTGGGAATTTGGATAGGTCAGGATTTTGAATATCGCTTGCTCTCAGAAATAAAGCCTGAAGAAACTACATATGCTGAGAAAATTTTTGCTTATGACAACAAAGTTTATTTAGTAGGTGCCTATAATATTTATGAATTTTCGAATAATACTTTTGACTCAATTAGTTATCCTACAGAGGATTTTGTAATGTATTCCCATTACAGAAATGCTTTTTTTGATGATGGCGTGTTTTATTTATCCGATGATTCATTGCTATATTTAAATGCAGGTAATGTATGGAAAAGTTACCTGACTCAAGTTTCGCAGGAGTTAACTTCCTGAACATCTGTTGATAAAAAGTATAA
>CAYLZH010000218.1:0-8753 GCA_964388245.1 uncultured Bacteroidales bacterium | reverse complement strand
GATAAATGGTGAGAGGCGCATCCCGGCTATTTTAGCCGGGGCCGTCTACTCGATTGCCTGCTGTAGCTTTTTATCCAATCGAAATGTTCAAGTGTTTTCCTAATCCCAACTCAATCAATTTGTAATATGTTGAAATCTGAATATCACTTTGTCCACGCTCTATTCTTGAAATATAACTCTTTTTAGTTCCTGTCCTATCCGCAAGTTCCTGTTGGGTAATTTGTTTCTCTTTTCTAGCTTCCTTAAGCATTACCCCTAATCTGAACGCTAATGAATCAGCGTCATACTTATCTCTCGACGGAGTACCTTTTTCTCCATACTTGTCTTTTAATAAGTCTTCGAAATCAGTTACGTTTTTCATATAAATTATCCTCCATATTTTTCAATCAAATACTCTTTTTTCAATCTTTCCGCAGTTTTTATCTCCTTTTTTGGAGTTTTCTGGGTCTTTTTTAAAAAATAATTTGTCAGCACAACTAGGTTACCTTTATCTTGGAAGCACAAAATCCGAATGCTCTTAAAAGTTGTAATCACTCGAACTTCCCAAATCCCATCTGTGTTTTCGAGCAATTTATAAAAATTTTTTGGAACCTGCCTCTCAAATCTCACCAAGTCAAGTACATATTCAATTTTCTCTTGAATCTTGGAATCTTGACTTTTATAGAAATCTACGAAATTGTCCTTGTATGCGATTATCTTTCTAATCATGACACAAAGTTAACTAATCGGTTTACTTATTCAAAATCAAATCACAATTATTTTATGCTGGAAGTTTCTTGTGCTATTGCAGGCAACGATCCGTGGATGGCCAAGTAGCGATGTTTTTCGCTATTGGCTATTCTGCTTTGTTATGTGCTGGCTTTTCAATGTACTTTTGTAATGTATATCTGAGTATAACTAGGCCCCATGTTTGTACAATACATAAATTCATCATTTCTTGGTTCTCTAAATTCAATATAAATTTTCTTTCCTTCAATTTTATACTCGTCAGGTAGATTAATTTCATAAAAAGTGTTGGAATAATTGCTTACCACATCTCCATTAACTTCATTAACTTTAAGTAAAAATGAATTTCCACAATCTAATCCTTTTCCAAGAACTGTGAAATTAAATGAGTCCTCATTAGTTTCAGATTCATTTTTGTCACATGAAATTATAAGGAAAGAAAGTCCGATAATAGTTAAGATGATTCTTTTCATGATTTCCATATTGTGTTTTTATAAGCTTGCACACAAAAAATTTTACTATACACCTGCGGTTATTTCGCCTATGAGAATTGTGCATGACTCGTTTTCCAATCGATAATCTATTGTGTTTAGTGATCTTGTTCTCATGGCTTTAATTTGATTTCTCCAAATTTAGCAATACTATTTTAAATATCCAGACTATCAAGGGGGTTTTTTATTTTGCTCAGGTGTTTTATTTACTTTCTGCTCAATCATATTTCGTACACTGCTGGGTGAATATTTTCCTCCAAACTAACCCACAAAAAAAATATTCAGGATTATGATTAGTGCAATATCTATGAGCATACTCGCTTGCAGTGTTTTTTCAATTATTTGTTTATCCCAGGTAAGGAAAATACGCTATATGAAACAAATGTCATTAGCCGGTTACGTTATTTTGTGGTAATACGTAAACCTGATTGACATTAAAATCAATTAAATCCATGCCCATATTGGATATAATTGAAAGAATAGCATATATTTGGAAACAGTATCCACAATCATAATCAAGATTTTTTATGGGAAAAACCGCATTAATCACAGGTATAACAGGACAGGATGGTGCATACCTTGCTGAATTCCTGCTGAAAAAAGGATATACAGTACATGGGATAAAGCGAAGGAGTTCGTTGTTCAATACCGATCGTATCGATCATATCTATCAGGATCCTCATGTTGAAAATCAAAATTTTGTCCTGCATTATGGCGACCTTACTGATTCGACAAATCTTATCAGGATTATTCAGGAAATACAACCCGATGAGATTTATAACCTTGCTGCTATGAGCCATGTCCATGTTAGTTTCGATACGCCTGAGTACACTGCAAATGCCGATGGTTTGGGTACATTAAGGATTCTTGAAGCCATCCGTTTGCTTGGACTAACTAAAAAAACACGGTTCTATCAGGCATCAACGAGTGAATTGTACGGCCTTGTTCAGGAGGTGCCACAAAACGAACATACTCCGTTTTACCCAAGAAGTCCGTATGGTGTAGCAAAACTTTACGGATACTGGATTACGGTAAACTATCGCGAAGCTTATGGTCTTTACGCATGCAATGGAATCCTTTTTAATCATGAATCACCAATTAGGGGTGAGACCTTTGTTTCAAGAAAAATAACAAGGGCAACAGCTAAAATTGCATTAGGCCTCCAGGAAAAACTTTACCTCGGAAACCTTTCGGCACAACGTGACTGGGGTCATGCAAAAGATTATATTAAAGCGATGTACCTGATGATGCAGCAGGATCAACCCTACGATTTTGTGATTGCCACCGGTAAAACGTCTACTGTACGCGATTTTGTAAAAATGTCGTTTGCGGAAGTCGGTATCGAGCTCGATTTCACAGGTAAAGCAGAAGAAGAAAAGGGCATAGTTTGTAAATGTAATAATCCTGATTATCAAATAGAAAATGGAAAAGTTGTAATTGAGATCGATAAGCACTATTTCAGACCAACTGAGGTTGATCTCTTAATTGGTGATGCTTCAAAAGCAAAAGAAAAACTTGGGTGGGAACCAGAATTTTCTTTATATGAGTTGATCCAGGATATGGTCAGGAGCGATATTAAATTAATGAAAAAAGACAAATACCTGAAGGAGGGCGGATATCATATTATGAATTACTTCGAGTAAATATTGTATGTAAGTTTGGAACATAACTAACACTGTGCCGTACACATCAATCAGTGTAATTTGCTGATGATTTAAAGAGACCAGCGAGGTCATGATGAAATTTGATTCGAGAATATTCATTGCCGGACATAAAGGTATGGTTGGCAGCGCAATAATGCGTATGCTAAAAAATAGTGGATATACCAATCTGATTGTTCGAAACCGGACCGAACTCGATTTATTGGATCAGGAAAAAGTTAATCAGTTTTTAAGGAATGAACGGATTGAATATGTATTTTTTGCGGCTGCCAAAGTAGGCGGAATTTTGGCCAATAATACATATAGGGCTGAATTCATATATGAAAACCTGCAAATCCAAAACAATATAATCCATTTTTCATATCTAAATGAAGTAAAAAAAATGTTGTTCCTCGGTAGCAGTTGTATTTATCCGAAGAATGCACCCCAGCCACTGAAAGAAGAATATATGCTGACCTCAGGCCTCGAATACACTAACGAGCCATATGCAGTAGCGAAAATAGCCGGCATTAAAATGTGTGAAAGCTATAATTTGCAGTACGGAACTAATTTTATTTCGGCAATGCCCACAAACCTGTTTGGGTATAACGATAATTTTAATCTTGAAACATCACATGTCCTGCCGGCATTAATCCGAAAGATCAGCCTTGCAAAATTTTTGGAAGACAGAAATTTTGAACTCATCAGAAAAGATTTGGATAAAAATCCGGTGACAGGATATCACCATGCTGATTCAAATAATGATATTATAAAGATATTAGCAGCAAACGGTATCGAAGAACAAAACAAAAAGGTTTATCTGAAACTGTGGGGTAGTGGCAAGCCTATGCGTGAGTTTCTATTTGCTGATGACCTGGCCCATGCCTGCCTGTACCTGATGAACAATGTTGATTTTACTCACCTTGTTGATCGTTTACAAAAGAGTAATCAAAATAAAACTCACGAAATCCGAAATACACATATAAATATAGGAACCGGTAAGGATATTTCAATCTCAGACCTGGCAAAAATAATTTCTGATAATGCAGGATACGGTGGGCAAATAATCTGGGATACTGATAAACCCGACGGAACCCCGCGTAAATATCTGGATGTCTCAAAAATTGCATCATTAGGATGGCAGTATCAAACATCATTAATTGATGGTATCGACAAAGTTTATTCAAATTATATCGCCTCATTGTGAAAGAAATAATCGAAAGAGTAAAAGGATTTATTAATTCGGGCGATGTACGAAGCGTTAAGGCCAAGAAAAATATAATCTACTCTTTCATTATCCGTGGTATCAGTATGGTAACTACGTTGTTCCTGGTACCGGTTACCCTCGGATTTGTTTCCAGTGTTGAATATGGGATTTGGGTTACGCTTAGTTCATTTATCACGTGGTTTAGTGTTTTTGATGTGGGGCTTGGAAATGGCCTGCGAAATAAATTTGCCGAAGCCATTGCGAAAAACGATGTAAATCTTGCGCGTACTTATGTAAGTACAACATATGCCGGTCTGATAATAATTTTTGCAGCAATTTTTATCCTGTTCATCGGAATCTACCCGCATATTGATTGGGTGCAGGTATTTAAGACAGGACCCGACAATAGCAGGGATATCAGGTTGTTGGTTATAATTTTATTTGGCTTTTTCACAATCAGGTTTATACTGCAATTAATTTCAACCTTATTAATTGCTGATCAGCGACCTGCATTGGCCAGCCTTGTAGATCCGATTACAAATCTGATAGTTTTAGCAATCATATTTGTTCTGTCAAAAATTACTGATGGATCGTTGCTTTATCTTGGTATAATTATCGGGACAATTCCGCTTATTGTGCTAATCGGATTTAACATTTTCTTTTACCGGCGCGATTATAAATCCTATATACCCTCCAGAAAATTCGTAAGTTTCAAATATTTTAAAGAGTTGATGGGACTTGGTTTCCGGTTTTTTATCATTCAAATTGCTACCATGCTTATCTTTACATCCGATAACATGATAATTACACAGATATTAGATCCTAAACATGTTACACCCTATTCGTTGTCGAGACAATATTTTGGTGTGATTGCCACGGCCTTTATGATGATAGTAAGGCCATTCTGGTCGGCCTTTACCGAAGCCTATGTAAAAGGAGATATTCAGTGGATCAGGAAAAGTTTACGTGCACTTGTAATTATCTGGTTGTTCACAGTATTAGGCACTTTATTGATGATTTTTATTTCTGATTGGTTTTATGATCTTTGGCTTCCATCAGACAGGGATTTTAAAATCCCAATCCACCTTTCGATATTCATGGGTGTTTTTATGTTGATTTTAACATGGAATACTATGTTTGGATATTTTATAAACGGATCGGGTAAGATTCAGGTTCAATATTATCTTGCCATTGTAGTTGCAGTTATAAATATCCCATTATCAATATTCCTGGCAAAAACAATGGGATTGGGATCAACAGGCGTAATCCTTGGAACAAGCCTGTCGTTATTGCCGGGGGCAATCCTATTTCCGATTCAGGTTAAAAAAATCCTTAACAATACCGCTAGCGGGATTTGGGACAAATAAAACCAGTAAGAATCTTTTTCAAAGGATTGCTCCTGAGAACAAACCAATTGCTTCGAATACTAAATGTTATCCATTTCCGTTTCGATACATTAACCGAAAACTTTGTTTATGAGCCTGAATATTGTCCGTCGAATCATATTATCAATTCTTCTTATATGGCAATTTACCTGGCAAATATGATTTTTCAATTGATCTTCGGTATTCGTTCATTTTATCTTAATATTGCAAACAAAGAAATTTTTTAGATGAAAACGTTTGTTTTAGTCCCTTTTATATTTATTCTCAGCATAATAACTATGCAAGCCCAGGTTGGTGGTCAGCATACTTTTGAGTTTTTAAATCTACCGGTGAGTGCCCGTATTGCCTCGATGGGAGGAAACCTGGTTTCGATTTGGGACGATGATCTAAACCTTGCTTCGCAAAATCCGGCTCTATTAAACCAATCAATGAGCAATCATCTTAATTTGAGTTATGTAAATTATTTTGCCGGAATACAATATGGAGGTGCAGCGATTGCCCGGTCATTTCCGAAATATGGAAATTTCTCAGCTGGTTTTATGTATGTTGACTATGGCGATTTCGATGGATATGATGAAACAGGTCAACCAACAAATACATTTACTGCGAATGAAGTGGCATTTAACCTGATGTGGTCAAAAGCTATCGATTCTGTTTTTCAGTTTGGAGTAAATGTTAAGGGAATAAATTCAACACTTGAATCCTACTTTGCGAATGGTGCTGCAGTCGATGCCGGAATAAGTTACCATAATCCTTCAGGATTGTTTACTGCATCTGTTGTAATGAAAAATATGGGATACCAGTTTCATACATATTATGCCGAAGGATCGCGTGAATCCTTACCTTTTGAGATTGAAGCCGGTTTCTCGAAGAAACTAAAACATGCACCATTCAGATTTACATTAACGCTGCAACATCTCGAGCAATTTGACATAAGTTACGAACAGCCAAATCAAACAACTACCACCATCGATCCGGTATCGGGCGAAAGTTCAGGAGTTAATAAGTTCGAAGATTATGGCAAAAAAGCATTCGACCATGTAATTTTTGGGGCCGAATTTATGCCATCACAGAATTTCTATGCTAATATTGCCTATAATGCCCAGCGCAGAAGCGAGTTAAGAATAGAGTCGAAAGGAGGGCCTGTAGGATTTTCCTGGGGACTTGGAATGAAAATATCTAAATTCCGGTTCTCATTCGGACGGGCAAGGTATCACCTGGCCGGTGCATCGAATCATTTTTCGATTAGTTCCAATATCGCTGATTTTTATACCAGATTAAAGTAAGCTATATGGTCGCTCAGGATCATAGTAGCCGGCGTGGTTTACAAATCACTTGTTCTAATTCACAATTTCTAAATAGGATGATAATCTGTTGATTGTGAAACCGAACATATTGCTCGTTGGAGGTACTAACCGGAATGTGGGAAAAACAACCCTGGTATGCGAACTCATTGAGCATTTTTCAAGAATTAGTAATGTCGTAGGACTAAAAATCACAAACCACTACCATCTTGGAAAAAATTCAGGTTTTAATCTTGTCGAGGAACATGATATTTATAAAACAAAAGATTCGTCGCGTATGCTTAAAGCAGGAGCCTCGAAAGTGTTTTATTTAGAATCTGATGCTAATAATCTGGCGGATGCCTACAATACCTTTTCAGAAAAAATTAGCCCCCAACAAGCAATAATTTGTGAATCTAATGGTTTGTCAAAAATTGTTAGTCCCGGAGTTTACCTACTGGTTGACAGTATAATGAATACTGAAATGAAACCATCATCGCTTGAGGCCTTAGCCAAAATTGATGCAAGGGTTAATATGATGAATGGTCATTTTGGAAGTGTGTTGAAACACCTTAGGTGGGAGAAAGGATCCTGGATTTGGCAAAAGTAATTGGTTTATTCCGCGTAAAGAATTTTCTGTAACTTCAATCAAATTTCATAATAGTCTGTAAATCTGCGGTATGTCGTATTTTTCACCACAGATTTACAGCATATTTTAATTAATGTCCTCCACAATGGGAACAATCAGAACAATCGCGATCTTCGGTGTGGATATGACCATGCTCGATTTCTTCTTCAGTTGCTTCCCTCAGGTCAACAATCTCACCAGTAAAAAATAAGGAATTCCCTGCCATAGGGTGGTTAAAATCCATTTTTACAGTGTTCTCAGCGATTTCAACTACTTTTCCGTCCATGCGATTTCCATTTGAATCTCTCATTGGTATTGTGTTTCCAATGAACAGGAGATCGTTGCGCTCTTCGCCATTCGACATAAAAATATCCTTACTGACATCAACAATTGCACGACTGTCAATTTCGCCATATCCTTCAAGGGCGCTTAATTGAAAATCGAATTTGTCGCCACAATTCAGGCCTGCAAGCTTCTCCTCAAAGGCAGGTAGCATCTGATTACTTCCGAATAAAAAGACAAGTGGTTTTTCCGTTTCGACCTTTTCAACGATGTCATTTGTCTTTTCGTTTGCCCTGAGTTCATATGTTAATGACACAACTTTGTTCTTTTCAATTACCATATTTCTAAGTTTTTAAGTCATAAATAATTTACATAACAATATCAAAATATTAAAGTTTGCAAAGAAACACTCTAATTATATACAAACCAAATTGAAGGTAACCCGGTTTATGCTAAAAATCCATTAAATTAAATTGTACAAGTTTGCCTGAAAATTTTGACGAACAGTCGTTTTTTTATGATGAATGGAAAGAAATTTCATCACTTCCTATACGGATAAAGCACGTTTATAAATTGAATAATGAAGTAAGGTGATTTTCTAAACACTACATTATCAGTATAATAAATATTGTTATAACCTGGTGCATCAGATTCGGAAATTAAATTGTAATTATTTATGAAATATTGAAACCACATACCTGAATAATCGTTACATTAGTAGTTATTTGACGAACTTGAATTTTTAACTGACGAACTGACAAATTTAAACACTGAACAACATGAAATTCCTGACAAATTCATTTCTTACTTTCTGCCTCATTAGCCTGATTTCAAGTGTACAAATCAAAGCACAAAATTCCAAGATCGATCAATTCTTTGGAAACGGACACTTTCTTTTCGAAGAAATTAATGAAACAATTGTTGTAAGCATGGAAAAAGCACCATGGGAAGCTTTTACCTTTAGCCTTGAAAATGAAGATTTTATTAATAATCCGATATGCCGTATACAAGTGAAAGCAGTTGAAGATATTGATATAAGGATCGATTTGAGCGATGGAAATGAAATTTTTGAAGGTGCCGGCACTTTTAGTCAAAAGATCAAAGGAGATGG
>CAYLZH010000217.1:0-8860 GCA_964388245.1 uncultured Bacteroidales bacterium | reverse complement strand
GTAGATTCTTTCAGAATCATTAAAGACACTAAATGATGCATCAGCAAAAACATTGGTAATAAAAGCATAGCCATCCAGAAAAACGACATCTATAAACCAATCAGTTTCTTTATCTCATTAAGCTTGTAAAGTGCTTGTACGGGCGTGAGGTTATTTATGTCGAGATTGGTTATTTCATCTTTAATCTGTGTAAGTACCGGATCGTCTAACTGGAAAAAGCTTAGTTGAAAACCTTCGCGCTTTGTGCCTAATTCTTCGCCAGGTCTTGATAATTCCTGATTTTCCTGATGTTTTTCGAGCTCTTTTAAAATTTCTTCCGATCGTTTAATTACCGAATTGGGCATGCCGGCCATTTTTGCCACATGAATTCCGAAACTGTGCTCACTCCCACCCCTCACTAATTTTCTGAGAAAAATGATCTTTTTATCGATTTCCTTAACCGAGACATTGAAATTCTTTATCCCAGGAAACGACTTTTCCATTTCGTTTAGCTCATGGTAGTGGGTTGCAAATAAGGTTTTTGCTTTTGCCTGAGGATTTTCATGAATATATTCAGCAATAGCCCAGGCAATTGAAATACCGTCGTATGTGCTCGTACCCCTTCCAAGTTCATCCAGCAATATCAAACTTCGCGACGACAGATTATTTAAAATACTGGCTGCTTCGTTCATCTCTACCATAAAAGTCGATTCACCAAGCGAAATATTATCCGAAGCCCCTACCCTTGTAAATATCTTATCGACCACCCCCATCTGAACCGATTCGGCCGGCACGAAACACCCTGTTTGCGCCATCAGGGCAATAAGGGCAGTCTGGCGAAGCAAAGCCGATTTTCCTGACATGTTGGGGCCGGTAATCATAATAATTTGTTGTTTATCATTATCGAGGTAAACGTCGTTTGGTATATACTCCTCACCCAGGGCCATTTGCTTTTCGATTACCGGATGACGGCCCTGTTTTATGTCAATTTTATAACTTTCATCGATATTGGGTTTAACATACTTGTTATCGGCAGATATGATTGCAAATGACAACAGGCAATCAAGTCGGGCTATTAACGACGCATTAAGCTGAATAGCAGGAATAAACTCGCTAAGCGCAAATACAACATCGTTGAACAATTCTACTTCAAGTTCCTGTATTTTTTCTTCAGCTCCCAATATCTTCGATTCATATTCCTTTAGTTCCTCAGTGATATATCTTTCGGCTGCAACAAGTGTTTGTTTCCTGATCCATTCTTCTGGAACTTTATCTTTGTGAGTATTCCTGACTTCGATATAATAACCGAATACATTATTAAAGCTGATTTTGAGTGATGGTATACCAGTACGCTCGATCTCGCGTTCCTGAAGTTGTTTCAGGAAATCTTTCCCTGAAAACGCAATGTTTCGTAACTCATCCAATTCTTCGGAAACACCGCTGGCAATTACATCTCCTTTGTTGATTTGTGCCGGAGGATCGTTGTTTATTTCTTTCTCGATCCGGTTTCGTATGCTGATACATGGATTTAGTTGTTCTGCGATGGCTCTTAGGCCTTGATTTTCGGTTGTTTCACAAACATGCTTTATCGATTCAATTGCTTTAAGCGCATGTTTTAGCTGAACAATTTCGCGTGGTGCAATCCGGTTTACAGCAACTTTCGAGATTATCCGCTCCAAATCGCCTATGTGTTTTATTTCAGATTCTATAACATCCTTAACCTCGGCTGACTCCAGGAAATACTCAACCATATCAAGGCGATCATTGATTGGTTTCACCTCTTTTAACGGAAGTGCCACCCAACGCTTCAACAACCTTGAACCCATTGGCGAAATGGTTTTGTCTAAAACATCGATTAGTGTTTTTGCACCCTCGTTAAGCGAATAGAACAACTCCAGGTTCCTGATTGTAAATTTGTCGAGCCAAACATAATGATCCTCTTCGATACGACTAAGTGATGAAATGTGTGCTGTCTGATTATGCTGGGTTAAATCGAGGTAATGAAGTATTGCCCCGGCAGCCTGAACAGCAAGTGGAAGTTTTTGTACGCCGAATCCTTTTAACGATTGGGTTTGAAACTGTTTCAACAACCTGTCTTTAGCTGATTCTTCGTTAAAGGCCCAATCCTCAATGCCATAAATATAAAGTTTGGTACCGAAAAGCTCCTGGAACCGTTGCCTCTGACTACGTTCGAAGAGCACCTCTTTAGGCTGAAGACTTTGGATAAGTTTATCGATATATTCAAAATTTCCCTGCGCTACTAAAAATTCACCGGTCGAAATATCCAGAAATGAAATCCCGGCCAATTGTTTATCAAGAAAAACACTTGCAAGGAAATTATTTTCGCGTCCTTCCAGAACATTGTCGTTCAATGAAACACCTGGTGTAACCAGCTCAGTAACTCCTCTTTTGACAATTTTTTTCGTAAGCTTCGGATCTTCAAGTTGTTCGCAAACTGCCACTCTTTGTCCGGCACGAACAAGCTTTGGAAGATATGTGTCGAGTGCATGATGAGGAAATCCGGCCAACTCAATAAATGAAGCAGCCCCATTCGCCCTGCGGGTTAAGGTTATTCCAAGAATTTCGGAAGTTTTAATCGCATCCCCGGAAAATGTTTCGTAAAAATCACCAACACGAAAAAGGAGGATTGCATCGGGATGCTTTGCCTTAATCGCATTGTATTGCTTCATTAATGGAGTTTTTACAATATCTTTTGCCACAAATCCTGATTTCATTATGGTATGTCCCAAAGCAAGCTAAATTACTGATTTAGCAATTAATATGGAATCATACACTAATTATTATGATCACTAATCGTTTTGGCAAAGATAAGAAATTGGGATGTTTATCGAATTTTAAATTGAATCCTTAGCTGTTCCGGAACCTTTTGCTTCAATCGATAAGAATAACCTGTGAAACGGATTTACTCGGTGAGTATTTAATTTCAGCTATATACTTGCCACGATACAAGTAAGGGAGCGAAACTTTCAGATTAGCCGAGCGAGTTTCAAGTTGCCTGGTCATTACCATTCTCCCCAATTCGTTATATAATGAGAAATTGATATAATTATTCGGGCAACACCTGAGCCCGGTAATAATTAACTGGTCTCGTGACGGATTCGGATAAATTCGAATTCTCGAATCAGAAATAATTTCTTCAACTGCAATATGATCGATAGTAGTAAAAACAGAGGACATACTCCAGTTTCCGTAGTTTAAGCCATCATAGGAGCTCACCCTCCAAAAGTAATTTGTTATAGGGTCGAGTGATGTTAAGGTAAAAAAAGTATCTGAGCCTAAATAAGTCTGATTATTGGTAATGAAATCGGGACTTGTTGAATATTCTATTTTGTATGAAACACAATCCGGTACTGTCAGCCATTTTAATTCAACCGATTGATAATCTATATTCATGGCACCATTTTCAGGAAGAATTAAAACTGGTGCACCAAGAGTTTGCCAGGGAATCGACATGTATCCAATGTCAGGTAGAATATCAGAAGGGCCACTACCACCGGGAATAATATCGAAAGAACCTGTGCCTGCTATCAGGTTTAACTCAGCATTGGGTGTAAGCCGTGATAACTTCATTCTTAAAATGGCAAAGTGGTTATTTTCAAACGAGACATCCACATTAAGATCGGAGATAGCAACACCATTTTTATTAATTACTTCATAAAATGTGCTTCCGGGAATCATAATTGTCTGATACGCATATATGGCAATATCAAATTTCATTGAAGTATTTGGTTGCCCCGATTGAAGATTATTCTGCATAAGTTCCTGTCCATCGTTAACAACCAGATTGGTGTCAAATGCCACAACAAATCCTTTATCGGCAGTTTGTGGATAATGCGATTCAAATTTTATCCACAGACTATCGTTAGCCTGGTCTATGGCATAATATACCGAAAGGGCATCCATAAAACCAGGAAAATCATCGTTCAATGCATCTTCAGTCAGCTTTAAAAAGTTTTGAGATATAAGAATATTAGAAGCTAACAGAATCATCAGGATAAGGCAAGAAAATTTTTTCATGACCAATTGGTTTATCGTTTTTCAAGAGCTCTCTAAGACAACCTTTGTACCCTAACTGCTAAACATCTTTGTTACAACTTTTTAAAAACAGAGTGAACCAATTTAATTCCGATGGATGAACGCTAATAAACAATAAGTGTCCGGAAGCGGACAAGCCGTTGCTGTATAAAATCCGGGATGAAATCAGAAATGAAAGAAATGTTACTAAATATATTTGTCAACCAGCTCGAGCAGTTTAGCCTGGTCAATGGGTTTTGCCATATAATCGTCGCAGCCTGCCAGGAGCGATTTTTCCCGGTCGCCATCAAGGGCAAATGCAGTCAGGGCAATTACCGGTAGCGATGGTCTTTCTCGCTTAATAATACCGGTAGCTTCATAGCCATTCATATCGGGCATTTTAATATCCATCAGCACAATGTCGACAGGTACATTTGTACGGCAATACTCAACAGCTTCTTCTCCATTTTTAGCTCTAACGATATTTGCCGATCCTTTGGATAAAAAAGTTTGTGCTAAAAAGTAATTCGACTGTTCATCCTCAACAACCAGAATAGTCTTACCTTTCCAATTATAATTGTTGGTTGCATTTTCCATTGAGAACCATTATTTATATGCTTTTACAAAGTAAATAAATATGTTTAATTTTTCCTACTTTAAATAGGATTTATTAAAAAATCAACATAAAAAATCAAAAATGTCATAATTTAAAAACGTAAATTGTGTTACTTTCGCAGCCTTGTAAACAAGAATAAGAACATATTAAAACCATTTATTATGGCAAAAAGGACAATAGTAAGTATGCCCGGCGACGGGATTGGAAAAGTAGTTTTAGAAGAAACCATCCGTGTACTCGGCGCAGCCGGTTTCGAAGCCGATTACATTGAGGGTGACATTGGTTGGGAATTCTGGCGTAAAGAAGGGAATCCACTTCCTCAGCGCACCATCGATTTGATTGCAGAACATAAAATCGCATTGTTTGGAGCTATTACCTCCAAGCCGAAAGATGAAGCTTTCGACGCGCTTGCTCCTGAACTAAAAGACAAAGGTCTTGTTTATTCAAGTCCTATTGTAGGTCTTCGTCAGCATTTTGGCCTCGATATATGTTTGCGTCCATGTAAATCATACAAGGGCAATCCATTGAACTTTATCCGTCGCGGATCTGGTGATACTATTGAAGAACCAGAAGTAGATGTTGCGATTTTCCGTCAAAATACTGAAGGTTTGTATGGTGGAGTTGAGTGGAGCAATCCTCCTGATCAAGTATACGATGCTTTGATGACCCACCCAAAATTCCAGAAACGATTTGGAGATACTCCTCGTGAAGAAATTTCCGTATCAACAAGGATATTTACAAAAAAATATACCGAAAGAATTCTTCGTGCGGCTTTCGATCATGCTGTAAAGTTTGGGTACAAATCGGTAACTGTTTGCGAAAAACCAAACGTTATTCGCGAAACATCAGGTATGATGTATAAAATGGCCCAGGAAATTCAGAAAAAAGATTATCCGAATATCGAACTTTGGAATACTAACATCGATGCCCAAATGATGTGGCTTACAAAAAATCCGGAGACTTACGGTGTAATTGTGGCCGGAAACATGTTTGGCGATATTGTTTCTGATGGTTTTGCCGGTCTGATCGGTGGACTTGGTTTTGCATGTAGTGCACAGATTAATCCGGAAACCGGAATAGGTGTTTTTGAACCAACCCATGGATCGGCTCCAAAATATGCAGATTATCCTGTATCAATTGTAAACCCGATTGCAATGATTGAGTCGGCATGCATGATGCTAGACCACATAAATGAAAGTGATATTGCAAAGAAAATCAGAAAGGCTGTTGCCGAAGTGGTTAGGGAAGGAAAAGTACAAACTTACGATATGGCAAAAATGTCAGGTCGTGCTGATGTTGTGGAAAAAGGAGCTGCATCGACCATCGAAATGGCAGATGAGATAATTGCTAAATTATAGTTTGGAAATATCAAATTCGAACGTGTATTTTGATTTATTTGAAATTTAAAGAAACATTATGACTAAAGAAGTATATAAATTATGGCCAGAGCTGAATTGGATAGAAGATGAAAACCTTCGAAACCAAACAGCCAAAACCTGGGAACTGGCACTTGAAAGAAGTGTTCTTACTCCCGACGACTTAAACCGTATTCCATTTACCCTGCTCTGTGGCCCCGACCTGAAAGTAACATTCATGGATCACAAACGATCTGTAGTTCATATTGCCCGTGATGCAGGACAGAAAATCAACGATATGTATCATGGCGAACTTACCTGCGATATGGATGTGTTGATTGCCGGAGCAATTCTTGCCGATGTAGGTAAACTGCTGGAATATGTTCTCGATGAAAAGGGAAATGCAAAGCAAGGCAATTATGGTAAATATTTACGTCACCCTTTCTCAGGAGTTTCGCTTGCTGAAGAAGCCGGAGTCCCTGCTGAAGTTTGCCACATAATTGCCGCCCATGCCGGCGAAGGCAACATGATTAAGCGTACCACCGAGGCTTATGTTGTTCACCATGCCGACTTTATGACTTTCCTTCCTTTTAAAGATAGGTTAGAGGTAAAGTAAAATTGAAATTAGCAACTTGAAGTAAAATATACAGCCCGGAAATTATTCCGGGCTGTTTTGTTACTTTCTTTCTCTGGTATGTCTTGCCTTTGGAAGGATTTCAATAAGCTCACGGCTTGCCCTGGCAATGTGCATTTCGACCAGGTCGCCTTCCGATACTTTGTTGAACAATCCTTTTTCAACTTCATACCGGGTATTATTTATTATGAAGTTAAATCGCTCAACCTTTCTTGCATCTTGTCCCCAAAGACTTGGAAATAAATCGCCCAGGAGTGGAATATAAAGATTGCCACTTCCGGCTTCATTCACAGAAAGGTCTTCCTTTTTCGTAACCTTTTCAAGTTTAACCTCTTTCCCCGTACGAAGATCGGCAATTAATTTTCGGTTCATCGAAACCCAGAATGAACCAGCCATTGACAAAATAGTCAGGTTAATCCATAGCATTTTATCAGGACTAAAATCAAACAATGGAGTAGCAAAATAAACCAGGTTAAAGAGACCGCCAAATGAGAGAATAATAATGGCAAACACCCACCCCATGCGCATCTGGTACTTAATGTATTTTCTATCCTTTTCAGTTAGTTCCATAATTGTTTGTTTAAAGTTAAAAGCTCAAGTTTCGCACTTGTTTTAGTCATTCCAATGAAATATAGGATGATATAAATCTCTGTGTAACTTTGTGCCTTCTAAGTGTAATTCTGTGATACAGCTAAAAAGCTATTACACAGAGTTCCACAAAGGTACCACAGAGGTTCACAGAGAATTTTTACTCCTACAAATAGAATTCTAATATGCTGGTAATCAACAAGCATTTATCTCGTGATCTTATTAAATGACTGATAATATTTTAGTTACGGCAAACCGCGACACTTCAGATAAAAAGTTAAAAGTTCTGAGTTGGATTGATTAAAACATTTAACACATGAGCAGAAGATCTTTTCCTTCCTAACTAATTTCAATTTTCATTCATCGTGATACTCGATACTGCCTACTTACTATTATTCTTTAATTTGTAAAGAAGTCAAACACATTACTTAACCTACTTGTCTCCGATTTAAAAAACTCGGTGTAGGTACAGCGAGTGCAACTTACAGTCGTAAATTTCTTATTCTGAACATTAAATAGTTTGGTAAAAATACTTCCTGTCATATAAACTTCACCGGTTTCATACTGACGATTGCCACATTTTGGACAGGTATAATTCAGGTTTCTCATCTTAATACTTATTTTTCATGTTAAGTTGATTGTACGTATCAGTTAATGAGATATTACACTTAGTTTATAAAATTTCATCTTTGTAAGGATATGTTACAACATTTTCCTAAGTGCTACCACCAGTTCAGAAACAGTTAATAAACTTAACGGGGCTTAACCTTAATACTAAATGCTTACACCTGTTTCTAGTGGCTTTTATTTGAACCACTCAATACTTCTAACACCAAATCAACTACCCTCCTCCTTTTTCTTCAACCGCCCAGCTTCACGAAGGGCTTTATCGATTATCCATTCTATTTGGCCATTAGTGCTACGGAACTCATCGGCTGCCCATTTCTCGACGGCTGTAAGCTTTTCCGGATCGATCCGAAGCACGAAAGCTTTCTTTTTGGCCATGACTTTATTGGTGTAGAGTTCCGGTATTCACAATTGGGCTAACATCTTTGTCTCCACACAGAACTACCATTAAATTACTAATCATTGTTGCTTTCTTGTCATCATCGAAATCGATAATCTCTTTTTTAGCCAGTTGATCGAGAGCCATATCAACCATACTTACAGCGCCTTCGACAATTTTAAACCGGGCTGCAACAATTGCCGTAGCCTGCTGGCGTTTCAGCATGGCCTGTGCAATTTCCTGGGCATAAGCAATGTAATTGATACGAGCCTCTATTACTTCAATCCCTGCTATTTCGAGCCGCTCGATTATTTCTTTTTCCAGTACGCGGTTTACCTCTTCGCCTCCCGATCGTAAAGTAATTACAGCATCGTGATCTTCGAAATTATCATAGGGATAGATGCCAGCCAGTTTTCGCAAGGCTGCTTCACTTTGTACAATAACAAAATGTTCGTATTCATCAACTGCAAAAGCAGCCTTAAAAGTATCGGAAACTCTCCAAACCAATACCACACCAATCATAATAGGGTTTCCTATTTTGTCGTTCACCTTTATTGGTTCGCTGTTAAAATTTCGTGCCCTTAGTGATATCTTCTTTTTCACATAAAAGGGATTTACCCAGAAAAAGCCATTGCTTTTTATTGTAC
>CAYLZH010000216.1:0-8876 GCA_964388245.1 uncultured Bacteroidales bacterium | reverse complement strand
CGCTTGCAAAATCCCTTCCTCTGAAATTTCTTACAAAACATAAAAACAATCTTTTCCAAATTGAAGCCTTATTATTTGGCCAGGCAGGAATGCTTACTCAAATAAATGCCGAAAACAACTATTACGAATCATTGCGAAAAGAGTATTTATTCCTACGGAATAAGTACAGCCTTCAACCCATTCACGTTCACTTATGGAAATATCTGCGTCTTCGGCCATCCAATTTTCCAGAAGTTAGGATTGCCCAGTTTGCTGCATTAATTTACAAATCGACAGCACTGTTTTCGAAAATACTTGAAGCCTCGGACAGTCGCGATTTGCAGGAATTATTTCAAACCACAGCATCTAAAAATTGGGACTCACAATATAGGTTTGGCCTCTCATCGCGCAAAATGAAAAAGAAGATTGGAATTGGAACCATTAATAGCATACTTATAAATACAATAATTCCATTTATTTTTGTGTATGGAAGTCGGAAAAAGCTTGGGGAGTTTAAAGAGCGTGCAATTTTTTTACTTGAGTCGATGAACGCAGAGAACAATTCGATTGTCAGGAAATGGAATAACCTGGGAATTGATACACCAAACGCATTTTATTCACAGGCTTCTATTCAATTAAAAAGGGAATATTGTGAAAAATTAAGATGTCTAAATTGTAAAATAGGAAATGAAATTATTACAGCGGATTAACAATATTTTAGACGATAAAGTTAGATCTTTTGTTATAGCTTTTTTGCTTCTCCTTGCAGTTGGAACAATAGGTGTACATGGATTTATTCTGCTTGAAGGATTTTTATTTGTCGAAGCTTTCTTTTTAACTATAGTAACCAAAGCAACAATTGGCTTTCGTGAAGTACAGCCTTTATCACCACCTGGACAATTTTTCACCTCATTTTTAATTATCGTAAGTTTCGGTATAAATGCATATGTAGTTACTACCCTCACATAGTATGTGGTTGATGGTGTTTTTAGAAATTATTATAAAGACAATAAAGTGAAAAATAAAATTGAAAAGTTAGAAAACCATGTAATTCTATGTGGTTATGGTAGAAATGGAAAACAGGCGTCAATCGAATTAGTAGAAAATGATGTACATGTTGTCGATATTGAAGAAAAAGAATCAGTTTTAGAACAAATAAGGAAAGATGTAGACTTACTATACATTAATGGCGATTCTGCAAGCGATGATATTTTAATGGCAGCACAAATAACCAGTGCAAAATTAGTGGCGCAACCCGATATTGTCGAATTTTTGGAATATATAATGCTACAAGGTCATGGCGATGTTTTTATTGAAGAATTATCCTGCCAACAAATGGCCTCGCGTTTCAAAGGAAAATCTATTCAGGAATTGGACAGGCACAACGAATCGGGACCTAATATAATAGGCTCGTACCGTTCTGACAGAACCTATTTAATCAATCCCAGCTCCGACTTTGTATTGGGTTCAGAAGGCAAAATCAAAAAATTAAAAGACACTCTTGAACATCTCAAGCGAATAGCATGAAAATCCTGATTACTGGAGCTAACGGACTAATGGGCCAAAAGCTTGTAGCAAACCTTTTGCTCAAGCCTACTGTCGATTTTCTTGCCACATCGTTGAACGATAGTAAAATTGTGTCGGAATCTCCATTTGCATTTTCGAGGTTGGATGTGCGAGATACATCTAACATTGAAGCGATAGTTTCGAACTACAAACCCAACGTAATAATTCACACTGCCGCAATGACAGATGTTGGCCCATGCGAAAATAATCACGACGAGTGCTGGGAGTTGAATGTAAGCTCAACCCAAAACTTAATCGATGCATGCAACAAGTATAATTCGCATTTGATATATACTTCAACCGATTTTGTTTTTGATGGCGAAACCGGTCCTTATTCTGAAACTGACCAACCGAATCCGGTAAGTTTTTATGGAAAATCGAAATTCGAAGCAGAGAAATTAGTGATACAAAATTCTAATAATTGGGCAATAGTAAGGACTATCCTGGTTTATGGAGTTTATAAAAACATGGCGCGGTCGAATATAGTCTTGTGGGTAAAGAAAAATCTTGAAGCAGGAAAGCGTATAAGTGTAGTAAACGATCAGTTTCGCATGCCAACCTTTGCCGAGGATTTAGCATCGGGAACCATTGAAATTGCTTTGCGCGGTGCTACAGGAATTTATCATCTCTCAGGAAAGGATTACCTTTCAGTTTACGAGATCGCCATGCAAACCGCCCATATTTTTGGCCTTGATGAAACATTGATTCAACCTGTTACTTCAACCCAACTGAATGAAACTGGAAAACGGCCTCCACGAACCGGTTTTATTTTAGATAAAGCCAGATGTAACCTGGATTATTGTCCCTTGAGTTTCGAAGAAGGATTGAATAGTATAAAAGAGCAATTAGATAATTTAGACTAATCGTTGATATCAGGATTTCCATCGATGAGTGTTACTTTTGTGAGGTCATCAGGATTAATTTCCGTTTTGTATTTTTCGATAACATCACGCGACTCCCATTTTACCGGAACCCATAGATAATACAGCGCTTTTTCAGGTTTTAGCCTCCTGTATCGCAGGTAAACATTTATAAAGGCTTCAGAAATTATTCGCTTATCATTTATTGCAAGATTGTCAGGACTTCCTTCTAAAGCTGGAATCACCAATTCCATACCAGGAGTCAGGATATCAGGATCGTTGATTGCTGTCTTGTTTGCACTAAAAACAAGAGGCCATAATAGTGCTTGTTTGTAGTAGTATCCGGCGATTACACGGAGTCGCTCACCTTCGCTAACCCGATGGCTTCCACCTTCGAAATAAAATGAAGCTGGTGGATTTTCTTGCTGAACTGATTCGGTTGTATTCATTACAGGATTTTCCGTATTGGTAATATCATCCTTGTTGGTTTGCTTTTCTTTTTCAACGATGGGGATTTCGGAATTTGCAGTAACGGGATGACTTTCCATTTCCTGATTTTGTGATGGCCATATTAAATAGCCTGTCAGAAATAACAATAGCACAATTACAGGGATTGGCCACCATTTAAATTTCTTTCTCTTATCCTGCTCTGTTTTGTGAATTGTTTCTGACATAATTGGGTCCCGCATCTCATGACTTAGTGGGCTATCTTCAGCTTGTTCAGGAATAGGTGATGCTTTCGGTTCGAGCAATTGGGGCTGAAGGTGTTCATATTTACGGTTTATGAATTTACGTAAGTCCGCTGCAGGCTTGAAATGGACAGAATTATGGGCAGGAATTTCAATTGATTCCCCGGTTTGGGGATTTCTTCCCGGTCTTGCTTTTTGCCACTTTAATGATAATTTTCCAATCTTGTTGATATTAGTATGTCCATCGTTGCTAAGACCCTGTTTTGCAATCCTGGCTGTTTCAATAATAATATCGTGGGCTTCTTGCTTTGATATTCCTGTATCGGATGCAAGTTTCGAACTAAGCTCTTGTAAGGATGTTTTTTTCAACATGTTATACAGGGTTTCCGGGTAAGTTTGATTTAAGAAGCGAGCTGGCAGCAAAACGTACAATCCTTTTTTCCGGGACTAAATAGTAATTTTTATCATCGGGATTAAACAATTTTCTGGCCTTCATATTTTGAGTGCTGAACACCCCAAATCCGGGGATCGAAACAGCTTGCCCCTTATCGATGCTTTCGGTAATAATTTGGGCAAGTGAATCGAGAATTTGCTTGATCTCCTTTTGGCTTTTACCAAAATGGGCTGAAAGTTCTTTAACTAATTCACTGTGTGTCATAATTCCAATTTAAACAGAAATCAAATTTACTGCTTAAATGGTTATTAGTCAAATAATTTGTGCAGGAAAAGAAAAATATTGATTGTTTCAGAAATTATATTTAGGTTATTCAACCTGCTTTTTTGGTATCGGAAATGATTCATGTGATATTTCAATCGTATGTAGCGATTGCCAGAAATTAGTCTTCCAAACAATGATGCTCATAATGATCATTTCTCCAAAATCTTCGAAAGCCGAGAGTAGTCCTTTTACTATAAAATTATTGAAGAGAACGTCGAACATATCAATTCCAACACCAAATACAACTAAAAATAACACCATTGCAAAAAGAAGGATAATCTTGCTCCGGTTGGCAATTTTTTTATCATTCAAGTAGCCATAGGCAATCAGCCCAAAAATTATTACACCAGCTATTGCGGAAACAGTTAATTCTCCAAGGTCTTCAGGGCGTAGTCCAAATAATGATGGAAAACTTAGCGATTTTGAAATTCTGAGCCCAAGAATTTCGTGGATGCTAAACATATCATCGGCAAAAAAGTAAAGGAACAATATCGACCATCCAAGAAATGATTTGTTACGTATTGCCATAACCAGAAGTAATAAACAGATTGTTATTTCTTTGAAGTACTGAAAATATTCACCTATGCTTCTATCCTGGGTTATTGAGAATATTGGATTACTGATAAGGTGAAATAATGGCATTGTTGATCCGTTCGAACCAAAAACATAGTATTTATGAACAAAATGAATACAAAGTAGTACAATATCTACTGCCAATAGAAATAATAATATTTTTAGTGATTTGTTTTTAAAGAATCCTTTAACTTCTTCGAAAACCCCTTTTTGTAGCATAGTCATAATTCAGATATTTGAAGTTTATTTTCATGATTTTAAGTTGCATTATGCAATAAACTACGTGATAAAACAGGCTGTTGTTACAAATTGGATAGACTATTTGATGAACGCTACATCAGTATAGACAAGTTGTTCTATCCAAACTGTGAAGAATAAGACCTTAATATAATATTTAGCGGAAAGTTTTAAGCATTGCCTCAGCTTTTAGCAGGCATTCTTCATATTCCATTTCAGGAACCGACTGGTTTGTAATGGCTCCTCCCACAAAATATGAGATATTATTAACTGCCGAGTTATAGAAGATACTCCTGATTACTACATTAAAATCGAAATTGTTAGTCGGATCGATATATCCAATTGATCCTGAGTATAAGCCTCTTTTCGATCGTTCAAACTTCTCGATTAGTTGCATGGCCCTGATTTTTGGAGCTCCGGTCATCGAGCCCATTGGAAATGCGAATTTAAGGGCATCGATAAAATGATGCCTGCTGTCGAGGTTGGAGGAGATTGTTGAAATCATCTGGTGAACCTGCGGGAAGGTATAAATCCCACATAATTCATCAACTTTTACGGTACCTCTTGCTGCTGTCCTCGATAAATCATTGCGGACAAGATCGACAATCATAATGTTTTCAGCGCGTTCTTTCGGATCGCTTTTAAGTTTTTCAATAAGATTTTGATCTTCAGAATCGGATAAACCCCGCCTGATTGTACCTTTTATAGGTTGTGATATAAGTTTTTTCCCTCTTTTGGTTAAAAATCGTTCTGGACTGGCCGACAGGCAATAATAATCATCGAAATGATAATAAGCAGAAAAAGGGGTGGGAGAGACCTGCTGAAATTTTTCGTATAGTCCTGCTGGATTTATTCGGGTATTTTCAGCATAAAATTCCTGGCAAAAATTCATTTCATAAATATCGCCCCGTTGGATGTGTGATAGAATCTGCCTGACAGTGTTGAGATACTCTTCCTTACTGAAAGATTCTTTAAACGAGATTTTATCAGTTTCCGGATTAGGATCAGGAATTATGTGAGATATCTCATCGAAAACCGAAGTAATCTTTTTCGAGGATATAACAGATTCAAAATAAAGTATGTTCAATTGTTTTGCATCAAGAATAAAGATTAATTCTGGTTGAAAAAAATGAAGATCGGGAATGTGGAACTTGTCAGGGTTTTTCGATATCAGTTGTTCTATTTCATTCTTCAGGTCGTACGAAAAATGCCCGAAAAGCCAGTCATTTGTATCAGAATGAAATCGTTTTATTTTCCCGAATGCATTGCCGGAATTGGTTTGTATAGACCGGATGGATCCTGTTGCAACAATACAATCGAAATTTCTATAGCTTAATTTGTGTTGATATCCATGTTCTGTATGGCTGTCGAGAAACAAAACCTTTTGTTGCCTGCTTGCCCAAGCAAATAGTTTAAACTTAAAATTACAAGGATCATCTATCGAAAAAACCAATGAATTCCGCATGAAACAAATATAAGAAATGCAGGTAAGTTTGTATAATGCAGAATCGATATCCTTTTTTATGGCATCAGCAGATACTAAGAATAGGTGCTGTGATTAGCTAATGATGGAGTATTATTCTGTCTCTATAATGCAACCATTCAGGATGATACCTTGAAGTAATAGTTTTCCGTCGCATTTTCCTTTGACCGAAACATCAGAACCCGTTGCAAGATTTTTTAAAATAGCCTGATTTTTGGAAACATATAAACTATCGAAATTCGCACTTATTCCATCGAATTCATCTTCAAGATAAATTGTAAGGCCTGATTGAGTTTCTGATATACTTACAACCTGGCCAGTAACAAGAATAACTTTATCTAAATATTTTGTGTTTGATGCATTCTCGTCGGCGTTAAATTCATCGATAAATAATACAGCCTCAAGATTGAAATTTGCTTTTTCGCCGGCAATATCACGATGTGGTTTATTATACATGTAGAGCCCGGATAAAACAACTACTACAACAGCAATTAACACAACTATTACTATGATTTTAAATTTATTCATCGCTCTAAATTATTTGTTGAAAGGAGTATAACTCATTAAAAGATGGACATCAATTTGTTTTGCAATATTGTCTTTTACCACCGATGGAATTTTAATGTTAAAATCGGCAGGAGATGTGATAAATTTTCCCTTTGCATGAATATTGTTGCCGTCGACACGCATCTCAACCGGAGTTTCAATTTCTTTATCGACACCATGAATATTTAGAGTACCTTTCATTTTGGCTATATAGGAACCGCTTTGTTGAAAATTTATCTCATCGGAATTCGTAATTGTTCCCTTAAATTTTCCTTTTGGAAACTTATCCGACTCAATATAATTTTCGTTAAAATGCTCCTGCATTAGTGCTTTTTCAAATTTGAATGATTTCATCAGAACAGAAACTACTACCTCGCCCGATTCTGTATCAATTATTCCAGAGGCCTGGTAGTTGTGCGCTTCTATATCTTCGACAGGGGTGGTTGAATAAAACCAAATATGCCCATCGCGACTAAGGTATTTCTGAGCAAAGGAAAGGTTGATTCCAACGAAAAGCAAGGCTATAATAAAAATAGTTGTCTTCATAATATTGTGTTTTAGTTTGTTACGGTATTCAGTCATCACTTTATAATTATTAATCGTGATGTGTTATCTACAATGAAAACACACGCGATATATTAAATCCAAAGTGGATACCTCCATTATTCCAGTTGTCCTTTGTCTCCCCAATAAATGCTTTTTCAATCATTGCCAGAGAGTTGGTCAGGTGGAGTTGAAAAACATGGCCTCCTGTTTCAATATCAAATCCAATGGATAAGGGATGGTGTAATTCAGTACTTGTTTGGTTGTCAGGCAAATTTGCTACATAAAAATACTCAAGGTTTATAGAAATCCTGTTTGTGATTTTATATCGCCCACCCATTCCTAATGCAAGCAGATCGTTATTGTCGTTTTTGGTTGCAACATAATTCCGATGTACAAAATGTGGAGAAAGCTGCAAAGATAATTTATCCGAGAATTTCCTGGCCAGCAACAAAGCATGAACAAAAGCCATCCGGTTGGTGAAATAGTCGTTCAATTCCTTCTGGTTTAAAGAATTAACAGATATTGTTGATAGATACGATAATGTTACGGGCATTTTCCTTTGTCCTTTCGATTGCCTTAAAAGCTTTACTTTAAAGAATCCATCGAAGGTTTTTTGATAGGTGCCACGACCAATACCAATGTTGAGCCAAGTATTGACACCATAATCAAGGCTAAAGTGAATGTTGGCCTGGTCGAGCCCCCATAGTTCATAGGCTCCGGTATTCAGCTGTCCAAACCGGTGCGAGATTCTGAACTCCAAATTTTTCTGATTCAGATTCTCTATAGAATGGCCGTTTAAAATTCTGGTATTCTTAAATGTAGCAGAAGTATAACTTATTTGCTCATCATCCAAATTGTCTAACAGACTTTCAAGGTCGTCCTGAGCAAAAATGGCTGTTCCTCCAAAACATAAAAATATTATAATCATCAGGTATCTTTTCATAATTCTAATTTTCAGGGAAATTATTATCGATCCATTTCTCAATTACCTTGATAGAACAATCATCCAGCTTCCCTCCTAATGGCATGGCAGTGAAACCGGGATCCTGTTTAACGGCACCAAGTAATAAACCATTTTCTGCAATTGCTTTTACCTGGCTATATTCCTCTAATGCAATGTTGTTTCCTGAAACCGGGGCTTCATCGTTGCCATGGCATACTAAACAATGATCATTAAGAATGGGAAAAACAGAAGAGGTAAAACTTATATTGAAAGTATCGCAATCGGAAAAGAGTTCAGGATAGAGATCTTCCTTGTTATCATACTTACATGAACTTATCAGAATTATTGAGATAAATAGCAGGATCACCATTGCACCATATTTTGGCGCAATTATTAATATTGATTTTGAGATACTTATTCTAATCATTATTTTAAATATTTCTTTGTTCTGAAAAAATTGTCGTAATAAATATTAATCCTGACAATTTAATTAAGTTTTAAATAGACATTTCTTAAATAATATATATTAAGTTAATGAATTATAATAGTTTACAGACGTTAAAATAAATCCTTTGTAAACGATTGTATGTTCATTTTAAAATAAAGTTTTGTTTTATAACATTTCCGTAGCAGAAATGTTTGTAGGTTTTGCAATAGAAAAATTTCTTAGAGCTCCGAATGCTTTTAACAAAAAAAGCACCCATGCAAATGGCATGAGTGCTTTTTTAATGAATAT
>CAYLZH010000215.1:0-8899 GCA_964388245.1 uncultured Bacteroidales bacterium | reverse complement strand
GCCGATCCGGTTATTAGTGCAGCTCCCGCAATGCTTGCCTGCTTAATAAAGTTTCTTCTGGTATGCTGATATTCTTCCATATTATTCAAAATTTTTATAAAATCACTTTTGCCCACAGATACCACAAATTAAAACTGAATATTTTTCTGCGATCATCTGCGAAATCTGCGGGAGAATCATTAATTCTTTACTTGGATCCCGCTGATAGCACTTACTTACGCTGAATCCCTATCTGGGATTTTCTTCGAAATCTGCGGGAAAAAATTATCATACTTCCAGTTTTTCTTTTTCACTATCCCAATATACCTTCCGCTCTTCTTTATATGAAATGGTTCCCATTAAAGATGTTATTCCTTCTTCAAAAGCCCTGTCTATGTTACAACTGGGCTGAGTACCATCGGCCAATCTAATACAGTCCAGCCACTCGCGTAAATGCATGTGCGTGGTGATGACTTGTTTTCCTTCTTTGAAAGTATATAGAAGTCCGCGGCCTGCAAAATATTTCTCCGTTGGAGAAGTAATGGCATCAATAGTATTATCCCCCGGCATATATGTAAATACAGGAATATCAGGATTAATAAGACCTTTTTGAATTCTTTCTTTGTATAGTTCAGAATTGGCCTCAACCATTATTTCTAAATGATCTCCTACTTTCAGACTGGCATCACTCCCCATGATAAGCCTGCCACGTTCTCTTTCACTTGCCTGCGTAGCACTGTACAATAAAGAGAGATCTTGTTTCTCAAATTCAAAAGCCATATTTAATACATCAGGTACAGTGCGTCCGTCTTTGTAATAGTAAATTCCCCCTGATGCCATTGCAGATGATGGTATCCCAAGATTTAATATTTGATTCATGGCATCGTAATCGTGTGTAAAAAGATCACCGCATAATCCACTGCTGTAATCCCACCAACATCGCCAACGGAAGAAGCGTTCGAGGCTAAACTCATGCCAAGGTGCAGGACCCTGAAACTGTGTCCAATCGATATTCTTTTCATTAGCTTCCGGATGGATAGGATAAATCCATGCACCGCCAGAAGAATTACGATTAGTGCATACCTCTATCAGCGATATTTTTCCTAATGCACCTTGCTCAATTATCTTTTTGGCTACATGGTAGCTATCCACCTGTCTGTTTTGATGCCCTAATTGAAATACAATTCCACTATCCTTTACCATGTTGCGAACCGAATATGTTTCATCAAGCGACCACGACAAGGGTTTTTCGCAATAGACATGCTTGCCATTTTTAGCAGCTTCAATTGCTATTGATGCATGCAGGTGATCAGGTGTGGCAATAATTATTGCATCAACATCATCGGCATTGATTAATTCCTGATAGGTACGATAGCGTTTGGGGGGTCGTCCCATTCGTCCATTTCTACCCTGCTTAAAGATGTTTGAACCAGCAACGATACCTCGTTCAGCTTGAATATCATAAATTTCGCACAATGCAGTTATCTCAACATTAAGATCTTCTTGTTCGAGAAAAGGATGCAATCTTTTCTCTTTCGAATTCTCATTCAGACGATCGATGTATTCAGGATGAGCAAAGCCTAACGAACGCAACAATCTGATTCCCCTGCGTCCACAACCTATTATGCCAATAAGGATTTGTCTTTCAGTAGAAATGTTTAGAACAGGATTTGAGGTAAAATTAAAATTCAATTCATGGAGCAAGTTGTCATTTATGGCATCAAAATATTTATTTCTATTATACAAGCCATATGCCAGCGCGCCCACCACAGGTACTGTTGCAAGTCCTTTAAGCAAATCCCTTCTGCTGATTTTCCGGGGTGTGAAATTATTTTCCTCCTTCCTTTTATTATCCATTTCTTCTGAAAATTAATCTGTCAATTCCAATTGACCTGCTTGTTGGATAAAGGAATAAAACCACTAAAAATGCAAGTTCGATAAGGTTCTTATTAACAAAAAAGTATGAACCTTCAGAAGGAATCATGTATTCGGCTCCGATAAATGGTGGGTGGGATAAATAAAACATAGCCAAAAGCAATATTCCAAGAATTGTAGATAAACGCTCAAAAAGCCCAAGTATCAATCCGAGTCCTATTAGTACCAGACTCCATTGTGTAAGCATATCCAGAGCATCCAGGAAAAATTCGTTTTCTGTCATCCAACGAAAAACATTTTTAAACCATCCCTGAGAGTCTAACAGATATCCCATTGAACTCCAATCGGGATTCATAAGTTTAATACCACCTTCATACAAAAAATGCCATCCAATCAACACTCTGCTGGTGACGAGTGTAACAAGCTGTGCATTTGAATATTTCGTTTCCGGCATATCAATAACTAATTTATCTCAACTTCATCTAAAAACATCCAGGCTTTGTCGCCGGCACCACCATGCCATTTGGGCAAATACCGGACTGGTTTTAGCACAAACTTAATGAATTTGGTCTGGACTGGAGTATCAAGATGAATTGAATATACTTCCCTGTTCGATTTATCTTTCTCTATGGTTGGATCAACTGGATTGGAGTAAGTTCCCTGAAGTGTAAAATTTTCACCGTCATCGGAAGTATAGAAGTCGAGACTATAGGGCAGAAAAATCCATCCCCACTGGCAGTCCATAAGGCCAACACCTATCATTTGAATATTTTGAGGCTCAATTAATCTTGCCGTGAATTCGAACTTTTCGCCTCGGAATCCAATCCAGTTTTTTCCCCAGTTACATGGTTTTCCGGTTAATCCATCAAACAAGTCGAGATTGGTTTTGCCAGTGCGTCCTTCTATTGGTGGGGTATTATAAATCACTGTATCAACTAATTGAACATAGCAGAATTTCTTTGTAATATGAACCGGTGTATTACCGGCAATCGCAGTCGCAGATACGGTACAGGATTCATCAATGGTGAAAGGTTGAGTATATAAAGTTGATTTATTAGTCGGTGTTGCTCCATCAGTTGTGTAATAGATCGGGATGTCAGATCTGTCTGCAGTTATCGATACGATTTGCCCTATTTCAGTTTCAATGGGTTCCGATTTAACAGACACAACAGGGATTTGATTTTCATCATACTTTACAAGATTAAAACCGGTAAGCGCAAAGGGATTCAATCCCGAGGTATATTGCGGGGAGATAACAAAGTTGAACGAAAGTGGTTTGGCTTTTAGAATATATTCATCGCGGTAGCCGGGTCCGCAGGTTGCAGTACCAAGCCCATTCTGCTTATAATCTAAATTCAACCAGGTTATGTCTTCATACACCAATTCGTTGATGTGTTTGGCTGAATCAAGTGCTAAATCACTATAATTTCTTGTGCTGAAGTTAAATAAGGTATCAGCTTTTACAGCCATCGAAATATTTTTCCCATTTGATAATACAAGCCATCGTGTTTCGGAACGGTTGCCATTCTCCTGTGGAACACTGTAATCAAAATGCATATCTTTTACACTGGACGAGAACATATCAATTGTTCCGGCTGCCATACGATCGGGATAAGTTTCCATGGGGCCCCGGCCAAACCAATCTACTTTTTCAAAATTGCCAGGTAACTTAATTTGAAGACCCACCTTTGGCAGGGTAATAACTTTATCAAGCGGAAGCACCTGTGTAAAGATATCAACAAAGCCATTACTAAAAACCGTAAACGATTGGTATACATCAAACAGTTTTTCAGCATCCATATTTTCAATGGATTTATATACATAAACTTTGATAACCCCTTTGGCTGGTTGCTCCGAATATACAGAAATTAGTTTTTCCTCAACCTTGTCTAATCCGGCACTGGTCCATAATCTTTTACCGTTTCTGTCACGTTCGTCGTTTAATGTTGGTGCACGCCAAAAATTAATCTTCATAGGTTGATCGAAAACAACTTTTCCACCCATTGACATGAAATCAGGATTCCCTGTATTTTTGTCCAATCTGAACTCAATCAGGTCCCCTTCGATAATTAATTCATTAGCTTTATCTTCAACGAAAAGTCTGTTTAAAGCAAATTCAACCGGTGAATTTAGCTTTTGTTTCAAAGGAATGGCTATTTGCTCATAAGCAACCTCGTGACCTGCAGGAACTAACCCTTTCTTTGTTTTAGTCCGAACTGAAAAGAAAATGAAAGCCTCAGAATTCTTTAATGAACCAAGCTTTTCCGGTATCTTAATATTCAGAATTTGTGATTTTCCCGGCTTAATATTAAGGTTGTCGAACTTTCCCTGAGCAAGCAAATTACTATTTGCCTTGATGGAATAATGGATAACAAATTCTTCCAGATTTGTAAAATCATATTTATTAAAGATTTCGAATTTGCCTTTCGCAACATTAACTGCTGTAAAAGACACATATTGATATACTTTCTTCACTTCCTGCAAATGGGGCTTTGGAATACGGTCGGGCCTGATCAGTCCATTTAAACAAAAATCGCCCGAGCTTGGAATCGTATCTGGGCCATAGTCGCCACCATATTTCCAATACTTCACTCCTCGCTCATCGTACGCCGCCAGCCCCTGATCAATCCAATCCCAGATGCAACCACCCTGCAACATTTTATATTCCTCAATGGCCTCCCAGTAATCGGCCAATGCGCCACAGCTATTGCCCATTGCGTGTGCATACTCGCACAAGATTAGGGGTCGGTCGGTATATTTCTGGGCATAATTAATCATGCCTTCAATAGAGGAATACATAGGACAATAGATGTCAGTGTTGTAATCCTTTAAAGCCCTTTCGTATTGCACCGGACGAGTATCATCATGATCCTTAAGCCATTGGTAAGTTTTTTCAAAGTTGATGCCGTTTCCTGCCTCATTGCCTAACGACCAGGTTACAATACAGGGGTGATTTTTATCGCGCTCAAACATTCGCTCCGTTCTATCGATATGGGCAGCCATCCATGTACTGTCTTTTCCAAGACTCTTTTTTCCATAGCCCATTCCATGAGATTCAATATTGGCTTCATCAATTACATAAAGTCCATAGATATTGCATAGCTCATACCAGCGTGGATCGTCAGGATAATGGCAGGTTCGCACGGTATTGATGTTGTTCAGTTTCATCAGTCGGATATCCTCCAACATCGACTCTTCATCAACCACATGGCCTTTGTATTCATCGTGTTCGTGACGGTTAACACCTTTTATCAGCACAGGCTTTCCATTAATACAAAACTGACCGTCGATAATTTCGGCATTTCTGAATCCAGTGGATGCAGACACAATATCTAAAACTTCACCCTTTTTGTTTTCGAGACTAATCACAAGTTTATACAGATTCGGAGTTTCTGCAGTCCAGGCCTTTACATCTGAAATTGTCTTGCTAAAAGTGATCTGTGAAAGCTGATTATCAGCAAATACCTGTAGTTTGAAATTCTCATCAATAATTACTTTTTCATTCTCGTCGAGAAGAAGTGTTTGTACATTTACTTTTTGTTTTTTCTCAGATGAATTTCGAACTTTTAGAGAAAGATTGAATTCCCCACCTGTATAATTATTGGTAAGCAATGATTTCACAAAAAAATCGCTGATTGAAATTTGATTCTTGGCATAGATAAAAACATCACGCTCTATACCACTAATCCGCCAGAAATCCTGGCATTCCAAAAAGGAGCCATCACTCCAACGATACACTTCAAGAGCAAGAGAATTTTCCCCATCTTTCAGATAATTGGTAATATTCCATTCTGAAGGCGTTTTCGCTCCCTGGGTATAGCCTACTTTTTCACCATTAATCCATAGGTATGCTGCCGATTTAACTGCCCCAAAATGGATAAATACTTGTTTCCCCTGCCACGATTCAGGAACAGTAAACGTATGCCGATAAGAACCTACCGGATTATCGATCTTTATAAACGGGGGTTCAGGTTTCTTATCAAACGGATATTGGGTATTTGTGTAAATCGGAATTCCAAAACCTTCTACCTCCCAGTTCGATGGTACTGAAATATCATCCCACGATGATATATCGTAAGCAGGTTTGTAAAAATCAACAGGACGTTGACTAACATCCTCAGAATATTTAAATTTCCACTTGCCATTGAGGCTTTTGTAAAACGCTGATTTTTTATACTCGCCTGTTCGAGCTGCATTTTCATCGGTATATGGCACCACATTTACATGTGGTTTTTCCTTATTGATATCGAAAACATATTGATTCTGCCAGTCGGGTTGCTGGGAATTAGCCAAGTTAACAAGAATGGGGATAATTACAGTAAATAAAATTATTCGTTTCATATTGCAAATTAAAGTAGTTTTATGTGCGATTTCTATGAGTTATGTTTCTTATTAGAATGATTAATAGATTTCTAATTCTTAGTTTCAGAAATTCTCAACACCTTACATTCATGAGATGACAATTTCAGGGTTATCTTATCTGAAAATTCTCCAAGGTAATGATGTTTCCATAAATCCCAAACTCCAGCCTTATTAATTATATGCAGCAATTTAAAATCTAAGGTAATATCACGGGATTCAGCATTATCACGATTAAGAAGGCCAACCGCATAATCCCCGTTGGTAAGTGGCCTGGCCCAAATCTCAACAACTCCTTCTTTCCATACTCGCCGGGCCTGTTTAACCAGCTTGTCCTGATTTACTTCAATTAATTCCTTGTTTGTGAGTATTCGTTTGGTATTCTCATCCATGTTTCTGATGTCGCAGGTAACCAGTAAGGGAGCTGCCAACAAGCACCACAATCCCATCTGTGCTTCGTATTCGGTTACAGTACATCCGGCTGCCCCATCGTTCGACGCCGATTTGCCCTTTCCATATAATCCAACAACGAGCATATCAGGATCGTTAAAATGTCCGGGACCAGCAAATCGCTCTAAACCAACCTGCCTGTCGAGGCATTCCATAATACCATTATGTCCACTATCGTATCGATGGTGCTCCCATGTATCACGCACATCCCAGGTGGTTCGCCACAAATTACCACCCACTTCTTTTCCCCACAACCAGGGTGCCCGTTGCCCCCATTCGCAAATGGCAAAGACCATTTCGGGCTTTTCTTTACGGACGGCTTTAATGAACTTTTCATACCGGTCGATGGCAGTCCATAAATCTTTAGGTGCATGACAGTAATCGCATTTTATGTAATCGACTCCCCATGCTGCATAAGTTTTTGCATCTTGCTCTTCGTAACCGTAACTTCCGGGCATACCGGCACAAGTGTATTCTGCAATATCTGTATAAATACCAAACTTCAGGCCCTTACTGTGTACGTATTCAACCAGCGGTTTCATCCCGGAAGGAAACTTTTCAGGATCGGGATATATATTCCCATTTTCGTCACGTCCACCATGCCATAGGTCGTCCAGGATCAGGTACTCGTATCCGGCATCCTTCATTCCCGAACTTACCAGCACATCAGCAATTTCTTTCACAAGTGTTTCATTAATGTTGCCTTCGAATAAATTCCAGCTTATCCACCCCATAGGAGGAGTGGGTAGAATTTCAGAATTATCCTGAGCAATTGATATTTGACACTGCCAAAGAAGAAACAGGCTTAGAAAAAGTCTTGCAAGTCTCATATTTTAACTATTTGCTTTAGATTTCTGATATCAGTTGTATTAAATCATCTTCTAATTGTTCAATTCCTGACAAGAGTTTGAACTGAGTTCTACACCGGTCGAGATTATGATTTGGCCTGGAGGTTTTGTAATACACATCACCATCCAGGAAATCGGTCAGGAAGCGAAGGCCGATCATAAATGTCATAACCTTTCCTCCAAAAACCAGGTTCTCTTTTTCTGTTTTTGTCAGTTCATCCTTCAACTCCGACAAGTATCCTTCTGCCAATGCTTTAAAAATATTTATTCGGAATACAACCTTTGTCAAATCTTTTTCATCCTCCGTGGCCGGGCTGGTAAAAGTACGAACCATATCGCCAAAATCGAAAAGGACTGTTCCAGGCATAACTGTATCGAGATCGACAACTCCTATTCCTTTCATAGTTTCGCGATCGAGTAATACATTATTAATTTTTGTGTCGTTATGGGTAATTCTTATTGGTATCTGTCTGCCAATTAGTAGTTCCTTAAGTTTTACATTTAGGTGTCCATGCGACTTTGCATTTTCTATCTCATTTAGAGCAAATTGATTTCGATTGCAAGGATCCTGGGTAACTATTTCCAGAAATTTTTGCATTCTCAATTCAAGATTATGGAAGTCTTCTATCACTGGAAAAAAATCATCAGGATTGAGATCAATCAGATTTTTCTGAAAATACCCAAAAGCCTTTGCTCCCTCATAGGCTACATAAGTTGAATCTACTACATCGAACGAAATACTGCCTGATATGAAATTCATCATCCTCCAGAAGTTCCCCTTGTCATCTTTATAGTGGTTTCTACCATCTTTTGTCAGAATAATATTCAGTTCTTTGAATCGATCATTATGGTTTTTCAACTGTTTTTGATTGAGATGGTCCAACGCCAAAATGATATTCCGGTTCATCATTTCGACATTCTTGAAAATGCTATGATTGATCCGTTGAAGGATATATTTGCCTGATGTTGTATCAACCAGATATGTATCGTTTATATGGCCACTGCCAAACGGTTTCTTAGCCACAAAATGACCCTCAATATCAAAATTTGAAACAATATGTATTGGTAATTGCATAAATGAATTCTTTACAATGTTTTCTCTCGATCAATTTTGAATTGTTTATTCAATTATTATTTCATCAATAAATATCCAGGAATCGTTCCCTGCACTTAAATGCCATTCAGGTAGTTGACCGTAGTTTTTTGCTACGACCTTTAGATATCTTGCTTCCTGCTTGTTGAATCCGGCCTTAAACTCATGGATCAACTTCTTTGTTACTCCTGGAGGAACTCCATGTTTAATAGTTGATATATGGTTAAAATTCAGACCATCTACTGAACTGTAGATTTTAACATATTTGGGTAGAATTATCCATGAGTCTACAACT
>CAYLZH010000214.1:0-8953 GCA_964388245.1 uncultured Bacteroidales bacterium | reverse complement strand
AAGCACCGGCCTTCGAAAGGGAATCATCATTAACAGTTGTCAACTTTCCACTTACAGCGGAGATTAACATTGAGACACTATCGTTGGGTTTGTAGTCCATACCCAATGCAACATTCAGATAAGCAGGTGCTAAAAACTGTGATATTTCTTCATCCATTACATCAGGATCATCGGAATATTTATACCCGGTTGTTAATTGGGTTTTAAAATTTACCAATGCACTATAATACCAGTGTTCAAACGCAAATTGTCCGTACTTCGAGGCTATCTCAATTTTATCATCTGTCTTTCGCCAATCCTGATCGCCTTGTTTCATCGATCCAAAGCCGAAATCAAATGAATTATCCCAGGTCGACCGGTCTTTTTTATAATTGGCAAATGCATTAAATAATAAATTTCCTGAGATTGAATTTTCACCCCCGGCAGCCCAATTTTTTAACGACACCTGAGAAAATGACAAGGAGCCCATACCTCCTGTTTTCCAATTCTTTTCTACCTCTTCCTGAGCTAATAAACTTACGGCAACAAAGGAAAAGACAAGTAACAATAAACTTTTTTTCATATCGATTATTTATTCAAAATAGTTAACAATGTTTGGTGTTATTCTGATTTATGCAAATGAACATCTGTTTGAGGGAAGGGGATTGATAAGCCTTCTTTATCAAATGCTTTCTTAACTGCTTCGGTCATATCGAAAAATATGCCCCAGTAGTCAGCAGCATTAGCCCATACACGAACAGTAAAATTTACAGATGAATCGGCCAGTTCGCCCACTGCAATAAAGGGTTCAGGATCTTTTAAAATTCGCGTGTCTGTTTCGATAAGCCCGCGAAGTACAGTTTTGGCTTTATCTATATCATCTGAATAACCAATACCGAAGGTAAAATCGACCCTGCGTGTTGCTTCAGTCGAGAAATTCACCATCGATCCTGTAGCAAGACTCCCATTAGGTTGGATAATTGTTTTGTTATCCGGAGTTTTAAGGATGGTATTAAATATCTGAATTTCCTTAACCGATCCTGTATAACCTTGAGCTGTAATTACATCGCCTACTTTAAATGGCTTAAAGATCATTATCATTACCCCACCGGCAAAATTCTGTAAAGTACCCGAAAGGGCAAGCCCAATAGCAAATCCTGCTGCAGCTAATATTGCTACAAATGATAATGTTTCAACCCCAACAATTTCAATTACAGAAATTATAAGTAAAACCTTAAGTAAAACACTGATAAAACTTTTAAGAAATGATGAAAGTGCTTCATCTATTTCCCGTTTTTTCATCATTTTATACGATAGTTTTGCAATTGATTTGATAACCCACAAACCAACCACAAGAACCACAATGGCCAGGACAAGTTTCGGTGCATAAAAAACCAACGAATCCATTAGTTTACCCAAATAATTTCCAGATTCTTCCATATGTTCTAATGTTAGTTATTAATTAAGTGACTAATATTCTTCATAATCAATCCTAAACAAAATTAATAATTATAAGTTCAGGAAAAAACTTTTCAGGATGAGGTCATAAAAAAAGCCGGAAAACCGGCCTTTTAAATTTATAGAGATGTGTTTCTATTTTACTACCCTGAAGTTCCTGGTATAACTGTCACTTCCAAATGATAAAGTGTAAAAGTAATTTCCGGTTGCATATCCGGATGTATTTAATGTAGTCTGATGTTTCCCTGCCGGATACCGGCCCGACACAGGTTCCCCGACTAATTCACCCAAACCATTGAAGATTTGAATCCTGATATTTGAATCATCAGCCAGGGTAAATCCTATTGATGTACTTTCCCTACAAGGATTTGGAATGTTCTGCATAAGCCGGTTTTCCAGTTTTACTTCCAATTTACCAACCACACTCAGGCCATCGGTTTTATACCTGTTATCACCTTCGATCCAGGATGTTACCTCATACCTTGTTGTAGTGTTGCATGCATGCTGGTAAAGAACAATCTCAAACGATTCGTGCTCAATCATACCCTCCCTGGTGTGGAATGTATAGATATCGTCACCCCAAACAGGCAGGGCTATATTTTTTCCGCTATATGCACAAGAGCCAACTAACTTCCCATCCTGGCCGAATATACCGATCTCATCGCCAATATTAGGAGTCGAAGGCCATGCCGACTGAGGAATTGCAAGACTCATGTTATTCCCGGTAGATTTTATTTCTTCAAAATATATTGGTTTATACTCTGAATAAAACCGTATATTTTTTTGATTAGGCGTGTTAGCAGGATAGGTAAGTGTAATTGCATTGTTCGTCCTGATCTGATATCCTTGTCCGGGATCGAAATTGCCAATACCATTAACACCCCAATAAGGCCAATAAACTGCGCCCCAGGCATCTTTTACAATAACAATATCATTCACGACACTACTTAGCAGGGCAACAACATCGGCCGATGTTTGACGTAAATAACCAAAAATGCTCCAGCCCAGAGGTATACTGATTGGTGTAAGTTCAGGAGCAACGGCTGTTCCTATAATGTCAAGCGTTTGGTTTGCTGCCATATTTACCTGGTAACCCTCGCCTATTGTGAGGTTCCCAATCATATCGACGAAAGGTGGCCAGTAAACCAATCCATCACCATCTTTAATGATAACCAGATCGTTATAAACAGGTGTAAATACTGTGGCAACAGCAGGATCTACAGGATCGATATAAGTAGAAAATATTCCCCAACCCTGAGCTAACGTGAGTGTTTGTGTTGACTGGCTGTAAGCAGTTATTGATGAGATCCCACTCATTCCGTTTACAGCAAAACTGCTGGTATTCGGAAAACCAACCGTTTCGAAAACTGCAGTTGCTTCAAATTCCAATCCTTCTGATGCATCCCAGATTTTAAACACAAATGTCTCACCTGAGTCAAATCCGTCTTTAGATGGCGTTCCTGCATCATCGCCCCATGCGGTTAGAAAATTGGTAGCGCCTGTATATAACATATACCCACCACATTGATAGGTTCCGCTATTATCGAAGAATGCTCCTATGTAATCGCCGGCCTCAACTGGAATTCCATCGATCGTAATGGTTGCAAATTCAGGTACTAATATAGTATGATTTATTCCGGTATTGGTATAAGTCCAAGAAGGTGGATTAGCAAACTGAAATACTTCAAATCCGTTGTATTTGGTAATAACACCATCGGTAGGATTCTCAACTTTTACATCGTACAGGCCAACAGGTGCACTTAGTGGAACTATAAGGTCGAAACTGAGTTGGGTCTGATTTTGTACAATTATATTATTACCTGTCATAATAGTCTGACTGGCTTGCTCAAACCAAACAGTCTCGCTCCCCTGGGTGAAATGTGTGTATTGCCCACTAATTGAAACACTTAATGTCTCACCCTGATCAGCTTCATCAGGATTAACAAGAATAATTTCAGCAGGATTGGCCATTACCCCATTTATTTCAACATCATCGACCATCCAGGCATAATCCCATGATCCCATATAGTGAAACCGTACCCAAACAGTTGACTCATTATCTGCAAGTGCTGAAATATCAATGGTTACCGTGTTGCTAACAGTTGCACCATAGGCTACTGATGCATTAACTTCTATATCGGTCCAGGTTGTTCCGTTCGTGCTAATACTTACATAGCAATTTTCACTTTGGTAGCGACGAAACAACTGCTGAAAACTCAGTTCCAAACTTGAATATGCAGAGAGATCAATGGATGAAGCCGTGGCAATACTGGCATCCTGTGTTCCTCCTGTTGAGCCTATATAGTCGGAATCGTATAACCCAAAACCATTGGAAGCGGTAGTTGAGTTAATTGCTCCTATTGCACTTGAATACAATCCGGCCGGACCGTTCGTAGTTATTATCCAATCTTCGCCATTACCCGGTACATTACTAATTACCCAGTCGGATGATGTCGAAAAATCATTCGACCATGCCAATACATTAACTGCACTGGTTGATTTTTGACTCGCAAATACATGCTCGTTACTAAAAATCATTTCAGATAACATTGGTGATTTTGTTTGGCTATACCCGATATATGACACTGATATACACAGGATAAGGATAAAGATTTTTTTCATAACAACTTAATTTGAGACATTAGATATTATACAAATGTAAGTAAAACTTGTGAAAACTTAAAATACTATAGTTTCCAACATATTTAATGTAACATTGTTTTACTGATAAATTTACTAAACCTTTCCTGATCTGATTTAACCACAATCTGGACCTACTTTCCGCCAAGATATTTTGCTTTTAGGTCGGATGCTTTAGCAGGAGTTATAGTGCTATCGACAACCTCCATAAGATAGATAGCTTCATTCAGGATACGGCGATCAAAGTCTACACCCTCCTGCAGCGATTGTTGATAAACTTTACTAATCCATTCTTCAGAATCAGCTATTCGTTCCACACTATACTTTACATCACCTTCCTCAAGGTTATCTAAAATCAGTTGCAAATATTTTTTTAGCACCAGTTTTCTACTTCTCAGGTATTTGGGATTTTCACTCTGTGGATCAATACTGTTAAGCCCTGAAACGGCTTTTTTAATATTTCCCTGGTTATAATAAACAGCAATCAGATTTAGGTATGCATCTTCGAAACCGGAGGATATCACTAAAGCTTTATTATACAATTCGATGGCTTTTTCCTGTTCACCTTGTAAAGTATAACAGGTGCCCAGATTATTTAACACATGCATATTGTTAGGATGAAAGTCATGAGCACGCAAATACTCCTCCAATGCCAATTCGATATTACCGAGATGAAAGTGAGCTGAAGCTTTGTACCATGCCAGGGGCATAGCTGTGTTATCAATACAATAAAGAAAATTATCGGCTTTATCAATTTCCGAAACCACATGTTCATTTTGATTTTTATCACGATAATTTAATGCTTTTTTCATGTGGAATTCAGATTTACTTTTTGATATCCCTGCTGCAAATGATAAAAACGGGATGATTATAAATATCAGCTTAAAAAGGTAATTTGGCTGAAAATTGAAATGCCCTTTTCCTGAAAAATGTTTATTATACAAAGCTATAATATAACTCGCATAAAGCCCAAGGAACACACTATGTTCGACACGCTCTCCCGGAAAGCTAAGCATTGCAATTACCATATAACCCACTAAACCTGAAAAAAGGAATATCAACAATGTTTTTTCGCTCTTATCGATATTCTTCTTCATTAATCGATACATGTAATAAATAAGTGTGAAGAAAAATCCAATATAAAACACAAAACCAAAAATTCCATTTTCAGATAAAACGCCAAGATAATCGTTATGTGGCCTTGTAAACATTACTATTCCCTCCTCTGATCTCAATCCATCTGTTCCGTAAGCCGGCAGAACAATTTTCCAATTACCTGTTCCAACACCGAGAAAAATGTTATCACGATATATGTCGACTGATTTATTCCACAGGTCCAATCGTTCGAGCGATGAGCCAAAACGGTAATTCCTGATCCAATCTGCCTGTTTATCAATAGTTTTCCATGAGTCGAGACGGCTATAGATAAATACTGATATTGCAATAACGCCAATAAAAATTAAAATACTTACCAGAAAAATTCTGAAGGACTTCCGGTTAAATCCGAAATAGGCTGAATAATTAAATACTACCAGGAGTGTGAAAACAACAGAAATAATAAGGGCCATCCATACTGATTTTACCAAAAGAATGGTAACCATGGCAAGGCTTAAAGCACTGGCAATTACGGCCAACCATCTCCATAGTCCACGCATCGAGTAGATTCCGTAAAGAAGGAATGGAATACTTAGAAACAGGCTTTGAGCAAACAAGTTGCGATGAGCAGAAAGTCCTTTTACATAATAAGATAGTTCGTGACTTAGTCCAACTGATGACGATAGGGATAAAAACTGAATGATCCCAATGAGTGTGTGAAATAGTGCGAATACTATGATATATTTCAGCACAGCTTTTAACAAGTCCTCATCACTGGAAAAAAGCTTGCTCCCGAGCATTACAAAAGCAATGAATGGGAAAAATGTAATCCATACCGACAAAGCTTCCGATTTATTTATAGCCACCAATATGCTGACACCGGCAATTATCCAATAGGCCATTAAAAGCAGCACTGGTAAACTAAGCATTATCCGAAAATCATTATCCTGTTTATTTTTTGGGTTTAGAAAAAAAAGGATTCCGGTAAAAATCGCTACAGCAAGTGAAAACACAGCAAATCTTGGCATTAAGGCCGGATCGAGTACGATCGGGACATATATAAGCGGGACAATTATCAAAAAAATAATTCCAAACCAATTACTTCTGAGTATATTCTTATTTCCAATTGCAATTCCTTTCATGGGAATAAAACTTAATTAACATTCTTGTTTACTTTAACTTATGTCTATCAAAAACAAATTACCGATACTTGTTGCCTCACAATACAAAATTATTAAATGGTGTTCGGCGAACCCTCATCAAGAACCCGTCATTGATTTTTGCTTCATTATTCATGTCCGTTGTCTTTGTACCATTTAAATAAATCATCTCAATGATGAGGGTTTCATGGGAATAAAACTTAATTAACATTCTTGTTTACTTTAACTTATGTCCATCAAAAACAAATTACCGATACTTGTTGCCTCACAATACAAAATTATTAAATGGTGTTCGACGAATCCTCATCATAAACATTCTTGCATTTTACCAACTTTACTCATATCCTTTTGACTTTTTGCCTTTTAAACAGTAATTTATAATAATAAGGGTTTCATAACTATAAAAATATAGCTCCAAAGATATTCAACTTTAATTAGATTATATATGTAAGTACAGTAAGGATTAGGAAAGATATTTTTTTGGGCAATCAATTCTATAGCTTCATCTTAAATAACTTCTTATACTCATCGAAGTTTTGTTCTTTGTAAATGAAAAACAACATCCCTTCATAAACTTTTATTTTTTGAATGAAGGGATAATCAGGTATTTTAATTGGTTGGCCCAGTTTACCTGTTTTAAGATTGATTTCATACAGGGTAAAAATTCCATTTTTTAGAAATACTGTGTAGGCCTTTCCAAGTGCATCATCCACGAGTAATTCTTCTTTCCAGTTCGCTGTTTTATGGTAGCTGATTTTTTTACGGTCTAATAAATTCCCCTCAATATCAAGATGTTCAAGATATCCCTCGGTATAATCAAAAACATATATTTTATTTCGGATTATGGCTAAGGGAGCAAAAACCGGAGCAAATACAATAAGGTCTTCAAAGTGTTTCATGCCGTTGTTAAATGGGCTCATTTGTCGGAACCGTGCAGTATCCATTAATAAAACGAGCCCCAAACTGTCGTAGTAGGTAGCAAATTCTTTAGGCCAGGGATTATCGGCATCCAAAGTATAATATTGTATTATTTGTTTTTTATGATAGTAGTTGTAAACAAAATATTTCCCATCGAAAAATTCGTAGCAAGGATCAAGAACTTCTGCGATCTTATAAATAGGATTCGGATACAAAAGATGAAGTCGTGTCCCGTCAAAATAGATCTGTTGTGTTTGTGTACGGGATATTAAGTGAACATTATCGAGACAATCTTTGTACAGTTCACGTGCACCTTTTACATGCAATGTGTTCAAGGTATCGCCGTTAAAACTGAGCAAAACAAGTCTTGGCCTGAACATACTTTTCTCTTCATAAGCCAAAAGTAACAGATTGTCTTCAAAAATTTCGTAATCCCATACATACAATGGTTTGTCTTTCAGAATATTTATTATCCTTTCCGATTCCACATCAATTGGATCGAGTACATATGACCTTGGACTCATCGGAATTGAAACACTGGTTTTCTCTGCATCAATTTTTATATATCTGTTCTCGTAGCCAATATGTGACACGACCAGTGTTGCTGGCAATTTATCAATATCTAAGCTGAATTTTCCATCATTGGTGCTAACAGCTCCACGAGTTGTTCCTTTTATCCTGATATTAGCACTACTGATTCTTTTTTCACTTTGCGAATCATAAATTAATCCGGTTAATTGAAAAGATTGAGCATATAATTGGCTTGCAAGAGACATTAAAATTATCAGAATCAATAATTTAAAATAAACAATTTTTTCTATGGAATGCTCAATCTGCTCTATCATATTAATTTTCTTGCTGCTGAATCTCATTCAGTAATATGCTTGCCTTTTCAGCATAAAATCCATTATCGAGAATTATTTGTTCTAATAAATTTTCGGCCTTTTTTAATTTTCCTAATCGTACCAGAGTTTGCGCTTTATACCAGTTGCTTTCTGGATTAAAAACCTGAATGGGATGCTCAATAACAAATTCAAAATTTTTCAGTGCCTTTTTATAATTACCTAACTCGAAATTTGCCAGACCGCCATAAAATTTTGCATTAAGTTCTTCAGGATGTTTTTTTAAAATGAATGTAAGATTTTCAAGTGATTTCTCATAGGCCCCCGACTTAAAATACCCAAGCCCCAGTTTTAACACATCGATATAACTTACAGAATCGATAACCTGCTCAAACCTTGATTGCTGCTTTGCCTTTGACTTACGGTTCGAATATTTGGCATCTAAACCAGGCTTGTAAACAGTACGCTTCTTTTCCATTTGCTTCTGATATACAAGCGTATAATCAATAATTTTCAAATCATGAATGTAAGTAACTTTTGTTTCATCCCGTGGTACTGCAATTTTCAAATTTTCAGAACTTTCTGCGTAGGTTTCCGGGGCAATAGACGATACAGCCATTGTGTTTTGGATTTTTGCTACCGGTTCCTGCACGGTTGCAATTCTTTGGTTGCCTGATTCAAATTCAACTGATTTAACATTTGCAAATTCTTTTTGTTCCGTGCCTTCACTTTGCTCCAATACACGACCAGCTTGATAATTCGCAATAATTTCATCAGCCTGGACTGTATTAAGACTCATATCCATAGTATTCTGACTTTCAACCTGAAATGGACATGATCAACAAGGCCTTTGCTGAAGTC
>CAYLZH010000213.1:0-8974 GCA_964388245.1 uncultured Bacteroidales bacterium | reverse complement strand
AGGAATTGTTTTCATTAACCATAATATTTGCAACCAATTCGAGGGGTTCATTCACAATCAGGTTCAAAGAATGACTCACAGCCAGGGCATCTGTTACAGTTACAGAATAGCTTCCGGGGGCAAGGTTGGTGAGATCTTCAGTAGTTGCTCCGTTCGACCAGATATAGGTGTAAGGAGCTGTGCCAAAATTCACAGTTATATCAATTGCCCCATCAGTTAATCCGTTGCAGGAAATATTGGTGACCAAAGGAAAAATTTCTGATGATGTCATTAACGACACCAATCCGCTCATTCCGTTGTGAATATAGGTTCCCTGATTTGGAAATGAAGAGATATAGGTAGCTTCGGCATCAAAATCCATATTGGTTGAGGCATCCCATATTTTCCAGTTAAAATTTTCACCTGTCTCAAAACCGTCCTTGTCGGGTGTAGTTCCATCATCGCCCCAGGCAGTTACGGCTACTATTGCGCCTGTGTATTCGGCATAACCACCGCAAACAAGATTCGTCCCATCGGTATAAAATACACCAATATAATCGCCAACTTCGATTGGGCTTCCGTTTAAATAGGCTATCCCATCCTGAATTATTATGGTATGGTTTACACCCGTGTTTAAATAACTCCAATTTGGCTGGGAAAAGGAGGAAAGGTTGAGGACAAGGCCAAATATCATCAATGCAAATAGCCTGATTAAGGGTAAAGGTTTGTTTTTCATAATGAGTCTGTTTTATAATTTGATGAATTTAGTTTTAAAAGCTCCATTGTTTTCAGTATCAATAATCAGAAAATATATCCCGGGTGTTATTTTTTCTGAATTAATGGTAAAGATACATTTTGATACGATTTCGTTGCCTGAGACTGTTATTTTTTTCTGACCGGAACAATCATAAATATTCAGACCTGTTATTTTTCTTATCTTCGATGGAAGCTGCACAGACATCAAAGCACCAACAGGATTTGGAAAAACTGTGATTGATTCAATGATTGACGCGTTCAATTCTTCCATCCCGATTACAATGGCCGATTCCACAATAAATAATTCGATTCCACTTTTTTCTGAATTGCCCTCGCTTAAGGAAACCGGGACCACATCCGATTGAAATCCTGCTTTTTCAGCCATCAGGGTAAAATCTCCATATTCAATATTCGTGAACTGAAAGGTGCCATCAAATTGCGATAGGGAAAATTTAACAGGATTGTCATCTTCATCTAAAAGAAGTAGCGTTATATTTCTGGCTGGATTTACAAGTATTGATTTTTGATCCGGTTTTTTTGAAAACCACGAGTTATCATAAATATTTGATTCGTATACCGATGGATTGGTATATGAAATATTTCCTGAGATGGTTGCCGATCCAAAGAAAACTTCCTCATTCGAATCGAGATAGATATCGGCATTGGCATAATTTGTTTCGGTTTCTATCCGTGTAGAGTAATCCCAGTATATTCCCTGACTAAAATAAGTTGGTATATAATGAGGATAGACATTGAATCCGTAATCAGGATTCGGCAGGGCATAAATCAGGTATTTCCCATCAGGGGCAACACTAAACGAAAAGTGACCATTGTTAGTAATCTCATAGTCGATTGCTACAATTTCCTGGTTTTGAAATTCCCTGTACAGGACTGCTACTCCATCGGGCGAAAGGTTTGGGCCCATAAATATATTGCCCGAAATTACAGGCAGAGGCTCTGAAACAAAGATGCTATCGATAAGGCTATCGCAACTAAAAGCATCGCTTATGGTCAGCGAATAATACCCCTCATCAAGTTGACTAAGATTTTGATCGATCGAACCTGTGTTCCATTGGAATGAGTAAGGTGGTGTTGCTCCAAACAGGGATAAAAATATTGATCCGTCATCTGCACCGGCAGTGCTAATATCAGTTACAATTAGGTTGACAACAAGTTTTGGCGGTTGCGAAATTTGAACATATTGAGTAGTTAAACACAAATGCGAATCGGTTACACTTACAATGTAGTTCCCGGCTGTAAGATTATATAAATCAGGTTGAGTTAGCCCATCAGACCAGTTATAAACATACGGGCTTTGGCCACCGCTTACATCAATATCTATACTCCCGGAAGCATCTCCATAACAATCTACATCCTCTGAAAGATAACTTATTTCCAGACTATCAGGCTCAATAATTGTGAAACTATCGACCACTGCAAGAGTGGTTCCGTCGTTAATAGTAACATAATAAGTTCCTGGTCCTATATTAGACAAATCTTCGGAAAACGATCCGTTCGACCAGCCAAAGCTCAAAGGCAAAACAAAACTTGTCATGCTGATATTTATGAAACCATCGGCCTCGCCATAACAAGAGATATCGCCAACGATCGAGGAATATGCAGGTGGCAGGGTGTTTTCAATTTCAATAATACGAAGTACTTCACAATTACTCGTATCGGTAATAACTGCATTGTAAAATCCAGGACATAGGTTAGTGGCGATCGGTCCTGTTTGGTTATTCGGATCATTCCATTGTATGGTATAGGGTGGGGTACCTCCTGTTACTTGCAAAGCCGCCATACCGATACAATTTCCAAGGGTGTCAGGAACAGTTGTAATAGTTATTTTTATTGGCGAAAGGAAAAGTTCAGTAGTATCATTATGCGGATTTGTATCATCAGTTAATTCAATAAAGGCCTTAATGTGATAATCTATTTCGGCTTCCAGGTTTGCCGGGAATGCCATTTCATGCTGAACGGTATCGAGATAATTAATTATCTGAAAAACCGGTTCTGTTAAAATTGGCCCTCCGTTGATATTATACTTCAGAATAAATGCATTTTCCTGTGCCATTCCGTTCGAAAATATTTCGAGTATAATTGGTTCGGCATTACTTAAATTACAATAATCTGTAGGGTTGATGAAAGCCGAAATTCCCATGTCGTGTTCAACATCGTTAAGGGCTTTAACTGCTGATTTGCCATTTCCAACAAAGTGTCCACCATCGGGCCAAATTACAGAATCGATATAGCTTGCCATTACATCGAATTCTGCCCCACTGGAAGAATCCCAAATTTTCCAGTTGAATTCCTGGCCGGTTGTAAAGCCTTCGACTTCGAGGGTTGTGTTTTCGTCGCCATATACAATCAATTGTGTGCCGGTTGTGCCAAATCCATCAATATAAACATATTTGCCTGCACATTTCAGAACACCAACTGAGTCGTAAAAAACCCCTATCTCATCGTTGTTTTTTATGTAATTTCCGTTATAAACAACGGGAGTATGTTCAGGAATAATTATTTCGTGACTAATTGAAGTTGGCAGGACTGTCCAGGGTGCTGGTATTGATGTTGTAACCTGAATGCTATCGAAATTCTCACACAGATGTGAGTCAGTTACTGTTACATAATAATACCCCGTAAAAATATTTGTCAGGTCTTCGGAGAATGCACCATTGTTCCATTGAAAAAAATATGGGCTTGTGCCGCCGGTGATGGTTAAATCTATACTACCGTTGGGCAGTCCCGGTTGGGTTACAGGATAGCTTATATGGTTAATCTCAAGGCTGTCGGGCGATGGTATAAAAACTGTTTCAGTTGTAACATAGCCAAGTACATTGGCAACACTAACCGTATAATACCCCGCTGACTTATCAATAATTGAATCGTTAACAGTTCCATCAGACCATAGATACGTATACGGCGGATTCATGGATAAAACCTCGACCCAGGCACTGCCGTCGGTATCGCCTAAACATGATGTGCCTTCAATATTTATTTGGAAAACCGGGGCAACACAATTTCCCATATAAAGTAGTTTACTTGCTCCGTTTACGACAAAGCGATTGCTGTCGGGATAAAAGCCATCATGTGCAAAAAATGCTGTATGGAAATATTCAAGATTTGCAGCTACATGAAAGGTTTTCCACCAGGCCTCTTCTTCAATTGCAAATCCTTCTTTGGCAGTGGTAAGAGTATCATCGCCATAGGCAATAAGGGTTTGATTTCCTCCATTCCAAATCATGTATCCAGCGCAGGAGAAGGTTCCGAGGGAATCGTAAAAAATTCCTATATAGTCGCCAATTTCAATGGAGTCGTTGCTGCAAATTATGATATCTACAGGAAAATAGAAATTGTGGCTGATACCGGTATTTGTATACGACCAGTCGGGTGTTTGTGATAAAAGCAGAGCCGGTGAAGCCAATGAAAGCATCACAAAAAATAGAATATGATAAAGTTTTTTACTGATCATGCCACACAAACAAAAACTACATTAAAACATTAGACAACAAAAGTGCAAAAGGTTGCTTGAAAAAACAGGAAATATGTATGAAAATTTATCTGTTTTGTTCTGATTAATTTCACCCGGCATCAAATGTGATAATGAATGTAGAATATCGAATCATGAATATCGAATGTAAACTCAGAAAGAAACCAGAAACCATAATGTAGTCAGATGAAGTATCCTGCGAATTTTAGCTTCATAAAATTACTCATTCGTTGCATGTAAGGAAGTATTTGGGTCGGATTAATTATATTTTAGGATATGATAAAATTTCTGGTGTGCCTGGATAATCGCAGATTTGAATGTTCTATGTAAATTGCATTTTGTTCTGCACACATGTGAAAGCCAAAAATCAATCAATATTTAATCTTTATTTATTTTGACGGCCTTCCGGTAATTATCAAAAACAAACAGGATGAAATATGGTCCACTACTGAACGAGCTAAGATCGAATTCAATTGATTGATCGCCTTTTGTAAAGAATTTTTCCCAATAAGATTGAACTACCTTGCCCGAAATATCAGAAATGATGAAACTCGCATAACCCGTATTAGGCATGTTGAAAGTACAACTTACAATATCCTGCGCAGGATTAGGATATGCAATAATTCTATTTTTTGATATTTCCGGATGATGAATACTTTCCGGATTAATTTCCATTTCAACATCGTAAACAAGTTGCTCACCTGGACCAAGTGCCAGGTTTTCGAGCACAACATCTTTGTAACCAGGAGCCGAAAACTTTAAATTATATACGCCCGGCATTAACATTCGATAATATTCCCCGGTAGCATGATGGCTGTAAATATGCGAGTTGTCAAAATCGTGACCAATAACTTCCACTTTAGCAATTACCGGCATTCCGGAGTTTCCGTCTTCGCTGATTTTTTCGGTAAATCCATAGAGGCAGTTTTCCATATAATGTAACAGCGATCTGTGATTTGCGTTCCAATAGGCAGGTAATTTCGAAGGGGCCGGGATATAATCATAGCTCAATTCAAAAGTGATTTCGCGGCTGTTCAGGTAATAGTTCATGTAATCCTGGCGGCTGCCATTGATTGTATACCATTGATAACCATTAGTAATACCATTGACTTGAGCAGTCATGTAATTCACCAAAGAGGCTGGAGAATAAGCATGAACGGTATCGGCATATGCCCTTGAAATATTTTCATACCATATGTCGTCGGCATGCAATTCTGGCCATGTATCCCAGGGGTAATTGATAACCTCGTATCCGGTGTGGAAATTGGCCGACAATACAAAATTATGACTGAATACGAAATTCATCATCTCTATATTCTCCTGTTGCCAGGGATTTCCATCGGGATGAAGGCCGTCTTCAGGATCGGGGAAATTTCGGTTTAAATCAATACCATTTACATTACCGCGTGTTGCTCCGTTAACGGTATGATTGCCCATGTAATATGTTCCATCGGGATTTGCCAACGGGTTGATATAAATTTCAAGTGAGTTGACCAGTTCGGTTACCTGGCTGTTCGTTCCATAGTTCGACAGCAAATAATCGATTAATCGAAGGCTGAGGATGTAACCTGTAAGTTCATCGCCATGCATCGATGAGGTATATAAAAATTCCGGTTCTGCTTCTTTCAGGTATACTTTATCAGAAATTTTTACGGCCAGAATCTTACGTCCCTCTATGCTATAGCCAATATTTTCGAGCCTGCATAACTGAGGATAATCCGTTTCGAATTGCTCCATCATGGCCACATATGCATCGTAGGTCGGATAACTGTCCCATTCTCTTAGCTTCTCAATATCATCAGAAGTGGAAACAATTTTTTGTAATGATGGAGGTGTAAGCACTTTAAAATCGTGACCAAGCTCTTTGAATTTCTTAAACTGGGCAGCATTGGCATAGGCAAAAATAGTATCACCCAAAATTCTGTCAATGGAAATTACTTTTGAAATATCATTTGCTTTCGATAAAGACTCAGGATATACAGCAAGATAGACCTCGGGCCGGATTGATAAATAATTTTGGGCCTGATTGATTTCTCTGCTGCGCTCCTGGCCTGTTAAGGTTATGCTGATCAGAATTAATCCGGTTAGAAATATGTAAGTTAAGTAGTTTTTCATCTTAAATAATTTTAATACCGTGTGATATATATTCTATTGTTTGTTGCTGAACTTTTTCTGCTCATTCTTATATAACCACCAATGAATTCAAATACAACTGTTGTTTCACTTCTACACATTAAACCTGATATGTAAAATATCACCATCCTCAACGATATAGCCCTTACCTTCGATTTTAAATTTTCCTGCTTCCTTTACTGCCTGCTCCGATTTAAGGCCGACGAAATCGTTGTATTTCATTACTTCGGCACGAATAAAACCACGTTCCAAATCGCTGTGAATAACACCGGCGGCCTGTGGGGCAATGGTTCCCTTTCTGATTGTCCATGCCCGGATTTCTTTTGGTCCAACAGTAAAGAATGTCTCCAGGTTTAATAAACTATATGCCGACCTGATCAACTTGTTAACACCGGGTTCCTGCAATCCTGCATCATTTAAAAATTCTGATCTGTCCGTTTCGTCTTCAAGGTCGGCAATGTCAGCTTCCAGTGCGCCTGCAATGGTTAACATCTGGGTATCCTGTCCCTCGATATGCTTCATAACCTGTTCAACATATTGATTTCCTGATATAGCGGCCGATTCCTCCACATTGCAAACATACATAACAGGTTTTGCTGTTAACAGGAATAAATCGGCGATGTGTTTTTGATCGTCTTTAGAAACCGGTGCTGTACGTGCATTTTGGAAATTCTCGATATGTTCTTTGTAGATATTTAAAACCTCAATCGACTTTTTGGCTTCTTTTTCACCAATTTTCACCAGCTTTTCCAGACGTGTTATTTTTTTCTCGATCGATTCGAGGTCCTTTACCTGCAACTCCAGATCGATGGTTTCAATATCCCGGACCGGATCAACTGATCCATCAACATGGGGTAGGTTTTCATCGTCGAAACAGCGAACGACATGAATTAAAGCATCGGTGTTGCGTATATCGGCCAGGAATTTATTTCCTACTCCTTCGCCTTTATTGGCACCTTTTGTCAGTCCCGGAATATCAACAATTTCAACTGTTGTTGGGATAAGTTTGTCGGTTGGTTGTAGTTTTTCAAGTTCATTCAGCCGGGGATCGGGAACATTGATCATTCCAACATTCGATTTATTGGTACTGAAAGCAAATGCTGTTGCTTCAGCTTTTGTATTTGAAATGCAATTGAACAAAGTGGTTTTGCCAACATTTGTAATGCCAATAATGCCGCATTGTAGAGCCATAGAATTTTTTTTGACGACAAAAGTAACCATATAAATGGTAATTGTTCACCGGGCATTAACAATTTGAGATCGTAAATCCATATGATGTTGTTCATGTAAATTAATCATGCAAAATCAGGATAAGAGAATTGGACTATTCGTGTAACACCTGTTTTTTTATTCACGAACCACAGCAATAATGTAGTCTTTGATCATTGAATTATATTATTTTTGAGGCCAAATTTATAATTCGGAAAAACATGAATGTTAGAATTTCTGTAATAATGATAACCCTTTTGAGCATTTTAGGCTCGAATGTAATTTTTGCCCAGGACAAATTATTAAGTGAGCGGAAACTGAAAAAGCAAAAAACATTTACCAATCTTCAGGAAGCAATGGCTAATCCTGAAAAGGTCTATAAACTGAAACTCAGCAATCCTAAAAAAATCCTAAAAGAAATTCCTGCCGAAGTATTTCAATTTAAAAATCTTCAGGAATTAGATATCTCAACAAATCAAATAAAGAAACTACCTGACGAATTGTTTAAACTCCTGAACCTGCAGGTTTTAGACGTATCGTTCAATCAGATACAAGAAATACCATCAGCAATAGGGCAGCTAAAAAACCTGCAATCACTCATTTGTAAAGGCTGCCGTTTAACGAAACTCCCGGTTGAAGTTGCTAAGCTACAGCAACTGCATACTCTCGATGTATTTGCTAATCGTATCAAGACTTTCCCGCTGGAGATGTCTAAGCTGACTAACATAAGAACAATTAATATCCTCAGAAATGGAATGACAGCCGAAGAAAAGAAAAAAATTAAGGCACTGTTTCCGAATGCTACATTTGTGGAGCGATGAACGCTTATTGCGTTTGGCTAAAGGGTTAGATTCGAACGATAGATTGTGTCGTTGTTTTTCTATTGTCCATCTCAACAAGAATGAAATAAATTCCACTCTGCCAGTTTTCAGTGTCAATTCGGTATACATTGGATAATCCGGGGAGAATTGTTATTTCCAAGCCAATTGAATTGTATATCCTAATTTTCCTGATAGTATTCGATTCGTCAATCGAAACAAAAAGCTCATTAGCAACCGGATTTGGAAAAAGTTTAGCGATTCTTGTGTGTCCGGTTTGGTTTTCAACTGAGCTTGTACAGCAACCTTCAAGAATATCAGACACCGTCCTGGAGCTTATTCCATTCAGGTTAATGAATTGAAAAAAACTTATTATCGACAAAGGATCAGAAACAAAATTATGAACATGACAGTTAGCTCCTAAAACTGAATAAGCTGTCATGAATGGATATTGATTCTCTAACTGTTGTTCTTTAAAGTAGTTGCTGATAAAGCAATGTGAGGTCTGAGAATATTGTTGACTATTGTATGAATAGGAGAGGGGGTTGCTGAATCCATCTGACAAGGTATGCCCTTTTGTTTGGTAAAG
>CAYLZH010000212.1:0-9010 GCA_964388245.1 uncultured Bacteroidales bacterium | reverse complement strand
TAATCGGTTTTAATTCCATATTCACCACTTTTAAATACTGTTTGCGTCAATTTTATCATAATCCGAATGAGTACCTATAAATCGGACAAAAGCCAATTGATGATCGAAATTGAATTTAATCACAAACCGAAATGAATCGCCTTTAATATTAAAAACAATCCTGCTATCCTTTAGAATACTAGCATTAGCGTAACTCTGTTTCACATCGTTGGGTGTTTTCCAATCCGAATTCATTGTCGTATCATACCATGTTTTTAAATACTGCTCTGAATCGGGATGGTTTTCCCAAAACTCTCTAAGCGTACTTTTTGCAAATATTCTTTTCATAGTTCTCTATCCGGGAACAAAGATATGATAAAATTCTCAATTCGGGAACTTCTTTGTGCAGAATGTTTATCAAGGCATTTTTGCCTTTTGCGGCTATGGCAAGTAGGGCATAGATACAGAAGCTCCTTCTGCTGTTTCCCACTTAGCCAAGCTTAAAATTCGTTCTGTTATTATATATCGTTTGTTTCTTAAAATGTTTTCTACGTAGTACAAAATTTGAGCTTGGCGCCAGCCAAATGCTCATTATGATTAGTAACCGACAACCTTGCCCTATTTGCTATTAGGCGCTGTTGACCAACAACTGAAGTTCCACCCCCATGTGCATTTCATCATCCCGGCCGGTGGGTTAAAAGATGACCACCAGTGGAAAAACAGCAAACAGGATGGCGATTTTTTGTTCGATGTAAAACAGATGTCATCGGTGTTCAGTGCACGGTTTGCAAAAAAACTGCGCCTGTTGAAACAGCAGGGGAAAATCAGCAAGTATGTGCCGCGCAACCTCATCGGAAAACCCTGGGTGGTATATGTCAAGCAGGCCTTCGGGTCGCCAGAAACCGTGGTGGAATACCTCGGCAGGTACACCCACCGGGTGGCCATTTCAAATACGCGCATCGTAAAGGTGACCGAAACACATGTGACCTTCACCTGGTGCGACCACAAAAACGAATACTGGAAAGAAACCAAAACTATCGGAGGCGTTGAATTCTTGAAGCGGCTTCTCGATCACATCGCACCCCCTTATTTCCGCAGGGTACGGCACCTGGGGTTTTTGAGTACACGCAACAAGACCGAAAGCTTTAAAGCGGATAATCAGCAGCATGGGCTTGACAGTAGTTGACCTGCCCCGACTGACCATGCTACAGGTGCTGGAACTCCGCTTTTGGGAGCGTTCGCATTTGAAATGCCGTGAATGTGGCGGCGAGATGCACCTGTTCGGGACCTTTGCAAGGCTACGGGCTCCACCCGAAGAAGTACTGGCCTGCGCTGGTTGACCCACATTTTTCTTGAACCTGAACTGATGTGCCCGAAAACGCAAATGGGACGGGTGTGCCCACTTGTCAGGCTTAGGCCAAAAAGTCACGATGTTTTTGGCCGTGTAACCAATGCAACGAAAAATGATGGTGGGAACTCCGGCAAAAAGACAAATATCGACCCCGTAAATGTCCTGAAAAGGACTACTGCCAGGCCGCAAAAAACCGATTAAAAACACTATACTGAAAAGACACTGTTTCAGGAGTTTGCCAAAGGGATGGTTTAGTTCAACATACCCTCCAATGTAAAGAGTATGCAAGCAACTCTTTATTGGAGGCTAATTGTTTACCACACGTTATTTTTATTAATCATAGTGAAATCTGCACTTCGCAATAAGTATATCCTCACCTTTTACTTTGTAAATCAAACGATGCTCATCATTGATTCTTCGTGACCAAAATCCTTTGTATTTATATTTTAAAGGCTCAGGTTTCCCAATTCCAGTATGTGGATTTCGTGAAATGTCCTTCAATAATTCATTTATTCATTTCAGAAGTTTCTTATTGGTTTTTGCCAATATAAATAATCTTCCCATGATTCATCAACGAAAATATACCTCATTAATCTATTAGCTCTTTATTAAATGAATCACCCTTGTTTAATTTTTCAATGGCAGAATCTAACCTGCTTTCATTGATTTTCGAAGATAGTTCATGTTGCGTAGCTTTCAATGAATTGTATTCTTCCAATGAGATAATCACCACCCCAGTATCTTTACCACGATTTATTATTAAGGTCTCAAAATTTTTAGTCACACTGTCCAGATACCTTTTGATATCTTTTCGGAAGTCTGAAATTGTAGTCGTAAGCATAATAATAAAGTTTTGTTGTTGTACTTATAAACGTACAAAGTATGACAATGCAAATTATTCAACTAGATTTTTCCACTGCGTTTCTATAATGTGTGGTAACGGTATGATGGGTATGGCATTGGCAACCAGCATTGATGCATTAATTGTTGGTATTGGTTTTGGACTCCTCAATGTGTCTATTTTGCTACCCGCTTTGATTATCACTTTCATTACCTTCCTGTTTTCTGCATCCGGAGTTTGGATAGGAAACAAAATTGGTAGTCGCTTTAATTCGAGTTTGGAAATAACTGGTGGAGTTATCTTAGTGGGGTTAGGTGTGAAGATTTTGATTGAACATACTGGGTTTGGAATTACGGTTTGAATGAACGATCAAGAATCCCAGGGCTTTCAGTAGTTTATTTAGCGGCAGTAAACGTCTTCATCAACCCAATTTGAAAAGCATATAGGTTGGTTAACTGATATCCATTTACATATTTATAAATTGGAACCTCGGCTTGGGCAATAAGAAAAAGTCCAGAGTAGATTTGATAATGAACTTGTGGTTTTAGATAGACTAGCTTGCTCCCTGTCGATGAAATTTCAATATTGTCCTCACGTGTATCCTTATCCCGATATTCGAATTTAGCAGACAACATAGCACTAAAATTCGATGTTTTGGAATACACACAACTAAGCTCCCACATGAAATAGTTTCCATATTTGTAATACAAGAAATCTTTGTCGATGGCATTACTCCATTCGAAATAGAAGATCGAACTATACCCAAATAGATTACCTTTTTTCTTTTTCGCATAAAAGAGCCCGCCATTTAATTTGAAAGCGCCTGACGAAGGTTGTAGCGAAATAGGAATTTTCACACCATTGGATTGTTCGTTAAATGCTCCCACAGGAAGTCGTGTTCCGAGCATGGCAACCAATTGGGCACTATTTGGTAATTTCTGTTTGAACAAAGCTTGGCGGATGTTTATCGAAAGATCACCGAGTCCTTTTGATTCAATCGTTTCCTCTCCACTTTGTAAGCTTAATTCCTGACTCTTATCGAAAAAGTAACCCAACTCGGTGTGCAAAGTAGTTTGTTTAAAGATCCCGTAGCTCAGCGAAATATTTCCAAAATGATAAACACTTCGGTCGATGTGCTGGATATCTTCCTTTTTGCTACCATGAAAGTAATCACGAGAAAACGATTGCTGAAACGAAGCCATCAGCCTGATTTGTTTTGCTGATAGTCCATCATAGGAACCATCTCCACCAACCGGGTTTCCAGCTGAGCAACATTGAGAATAGGCGATTGAGGAGCCCAGTATGAGACTTGTGAAAATTGCAAAGAATAGAAATCTTAACATAAAGTCGAAAATTAATTACTGACTGCCTTTAGCTATTTGGTTGTTAATTACTTATATGGATTTACTGTAATGGTAATCTCATCAGCAACAGTCCCATATTCGTTTGACACCTCGCAAAAAACAGTGTTAACACCCGAGCATGAAGGACAGCCCCAGTATTTTACAGTCGATGAATCGATGCCCACCATGGAGCCATGATCTGTTTTCCAGCTGTATGTAAGATTCTCACCACGGGCATACGCTGTGATGTAGATTTCCTCCCAAACATCAATCAGAATGGCTGTTGAACGAATGCTATCAAGCGCAAGAGAATCGCTATTAACAACTAAAATTAATTCATCCTCTTTATCACATGATACCAGGTTCATGATAAAAAGCCCAATTATGAGCATCACCACAATTTGACCTGCTTTTTTAATATATACTATTTTATTCATTACAATGATGTTATCAAATGACAACTAATATTTATTTATTTTTCCTTTCCCGTGGCCGCAACATACAGGCACACGAACCAGTGAGTCTTTCTTGTAGGTCGGTTCGAATGGGCAATTTATCGTGCTCCCATTCTATGAAACCACCAGCTAATGAAAATATATTTTGATATCCTTTTTCCTGAAGGAAAAGCACAGCATCTTTTGCAAATAATCCAGTTGCATCAGCAATTATCAGACGCTTTTCTTTTGGCAAGTTGACATACAATTCTTTCAACTCACTGTTAGGGCAATAAAGTATTTCCTTTACATCAAATTGCTTATAGTCTGTAAGATAGTCTTCTCTAATATCAACCATTATGGCTCCCTTATGGCAAACTAAATTCGCTTCTTTTGGTGTGCAAGCGCTGTAGCTGCCATAACTAATTCCAAATTTTGGAGGTATGAGTTCCATAAAATTGAATATTAATTTAGATTTTGAATGAGATCATCAACCTGGCCAAGGTCATAACCATTTGTTCTCAAAATTACTTTTTCGTTTACAATCAGTAATGTTGAAGGAGTTAGCAATACGCTCATTGCCCGCTTGAAATCAGAGTTTACATCAAAATAAAATTGAAAGGGCCAGTCTGAGCTTGATGCCAAGGTTCTTGCCTTGTTGTAGCTTCGGGTATCATCAATACAAAAGGCATACACGGTAAGTGAATCTTGCAAATCGTATTCATCTATCATCTCACTAATATCATCCATTAGGATTTTATTGATGGGGCAGCAAGATTTCCAGAAGAGGATAATATATCTTCCTTCATTAGCGATAATCTTATCAGTAGAAATTGTACTACCGTCAATTGATTTCACATCAACAGAAGGAATTGTGATTCTTACTTCAGTATTCTGAGCACTTAATGCTATGGTGAAGAATAAAAATCCGAAGATGAAGATCCGACTCATTTTAATTCGATATTATAAGATTGAACCATAAACAAGACCCGAAACAGTAGCCATAACAACTACCAACAATACATACACCAGCGTTTTTTGAGTACCCATCACACTACGTATCACAAGCATGTTGGGAAGCGACAGTGATGGTCCTGCTAACAATAATGCCAACGCTGGTCCTTTACCCATTCCGGCAGCAATCAATCCCTGCAAGATGGGTATCTCTGTTAAGGTGGCAAAGTACATGAAAGCCCCAACTATGGACGCAAAAAAGTTGGACCAAATAGAGTTTCCTCCAACCAAATTTGAAATCCATGAGTTTGGGATTATCCCTCCTAACTGTGTTGTATCATGTGTTGAACCCAACAAAAACCCAGCTATCACAACGCCAATCCCTAACATTGGCATGATCTGTTTCGTAAAATCCCAGGTCGATAGCAACCATTCTTTGTTATCTGGATCTTTTTTATCGAATAATGTAAGGATACTCAATGCTGCTATACCTACAATCATCGGAATTAATGGCGAAGAACTCATGAATCCCGAGACAGTCGTCGTAATCGCACCCAACAACACGTATTGCCACTTCATTTTCAGAATAAAGATTAGGGAGTATACAAGAAACAGGCTAAAGAAAATAGTAATATTCCATTTGTTTGAATAAAGCCAAAACCATGCACCTTCTGTTACTCCTTCGGTTGGTTTTCCCCAGTTGGCAAAAACTAGGATAACTACAAGTGTGAAGAAGTGAAAAGCAGTTTGCCACAGGGGTCTTTTTTCGGGTGAACTCGGAAAGTTAACTTGCTCGTCGAGTTTTGCTTTTTCTTCTTTTCGATAAATTAACGACATAGCCCCGCCAATTACTACAGCAAAAACTACAGCTCCAATTATCCGGGCAATACCCATTTCCATTCCCAGTATCCGTGCAGTTAGAATTATGGCCAAAATATTAATCGCAGGACCTGAATATAAAAAGGCTACTGCAGGCCCCAATCCGGCACCCCGTTTATGAATACTTGAAAACAATGGTAAAATAGTGCAGCTACATACAGCCAGTATGGTACCAGAAACACTGGCAATAGAATAAGCAAGCCATTTTTTTGCACCTGCTCCAAAGCACTTTATTACTGCCCCCTGACTAACAAATATGGCAATAACACCGGCAATGAAAAAGGCAGGTAACAAACACAACACAACATGCTCTTGTGCATACCAACGGGTTAGGTCAAGTGTTGCATCAATGGCTTCCTGAAAACGAAGGTTCTCCAATGGCATGAAAAAAGCTGCTACAAATGCCACAACGATCCATGCTAATATTTTCAATTCTTTTTTGTAATCCATTTGAATATGTGATACTTTCTATTCGTATATCTGCGAGTAATTATTTAAAATAAATCTATTTTCATTGTAATTGATTTCTAACAAATTTGGCTACTCAATAGTAGTCTCAAGAGCACAAAAACACTAACCAATTTCAAAGATAAAAGACCTGGGATTTAATCCTTTGAGAGACTTGGCGAATTATTGTCTTTGTGGCATTTTATGTTTTAAACTATACGGTTTAGGCGTAATAATTTTCATCTAAAAGTAAAATATGATAGAATAGTAAATTCCTACGCCAATAAAAACAACTGAGATTACCCTTCGAAACCATAGTTCAAAAGTTTTAACTTTGTTGTAGAATGAACCAACACTTCCAATGGAAAACGCAATTAAGTAGGCAATAATAATAACCGGTAAACCTGTCGCAATAGCAAATATTAGTGGCAGGTAAAGTCCTGAAGTACTTGTAATTGTAATTGGGATTAGCATACCAAAATACAATACACCACTATAGGGGCAAAATGCTAAAGCGAAAACAATCCCCAACAACAAGGCGCCCCAATATCCTTTACCCGATGAATTTTCAAATTTCTCGGTCAGTTTGCCCAATCCACCTTTTGGTAGTTTAATCAAATCGAGCATAAAAAGACCAATAAGAATAAGTATCGGACCTAATATCTTTTCGCCCCATTGCTGCAAAAAAATAGAGATTTTTATCTGACTTGCGCCGAAATAAAAAATCAGGCCGATGGCAGTATATGAGATAGCCCGGCCAAGTGTATAGATCAAGCCCTTATAAAATACCTGCTTTCGGTCTTTCAAGTCACTACTGACAAACCCAATGGCAGTAATATTTGTAGCTAAAGGGCATGGACTTATAGCCGTCATTAAGCCCAGTAAGAATGCCGAGAGGATGGGCCACTCGGCATTCTCGAATAAGGTTTGTAGTAATTCCATTTATCCAAATAATTAATCGATCTCTTGATTTCAACAATCAGAAATTAGATTAACTCATTTTGTCAATAGCCTTTTTAATTTTTGCCTCAAGCTTTTCTGGCTTAGTGCGTGCGTACATAAAGGCATCTGTAGTAAGATTTACTTTCTTTTCGCCACCTACGATTAATAATGTTTGACCGGAGATTTCGAGGTCTTCAATTAGTTTTTCATTTCCTTCCTCTTCGAGGTTAATGGATACAAAGGTGATTTTCCCTTCCTTCACTTTGTCGGTGTACAGCTTTTTGAGTGCTTTTTGAGTCTCATTTTCAACAGCATTACAGGTGGCACATCGTCGTGTGTTGTGAAAATAATACACTGTAATTTCGCCTTTTTCAACAGAAGCTTTTTTTGCTGATGCACAAGGTACACCTTTATTGCTACCTGTGCATTTTGGATTTTTCTTACACTGACCAAAGGATTGGGCTGTAAATAAAATGAACATCATGCTAAACGATAGGATTAGTAATTTTCTCATAATGATCTATTTTTAAGGAATTAATAAGTTCTTGATTTCTTCTTCGCCCGGAACACGGCCTTTTACAACTACTTTTCCATCTACCACAATTGCCGGAGTGGAAATAATATTGTAATTCATTATTTCGATAATATCTTCAACCTTCGAGAGATTGGCATCAATATTATTATCATCAACAACCTTTTGAGTTAAGGCATAAAGGGTTTTGCAATTTGGGCAACCCGGACCGAGTATTTTAATTTCCATTTAATACATCTTTTATTGTTCGTAATTATGCGAACAAAGTTAAGCAAATTATTATTCAAAAAAATCGTTAACCAAATTTTTTACTTCAGCCCAATTTTGCTGATTAATACAGTATTTAATTTTTGGAGCTTTGATCTCACCTTGTATAATACCAGCATTCTTCAAGACTTTTAAATGCTGAGAAAGGGTTGATTTTGCAATGGGTAAAACCTCTGTTAAATCTCCACTATAACAGCAGTTCTGCTTTGACAAAAGATTCACAATATATATTCTAATAGGATGTCCTAAAGCCTTGAAATACATTGCAATTATCTTTTGCTCTTCTGTATTAATTTCTTCTGTATTCATCTTCCTTATATAAACCTCAAATGTACATTTATTGCCACTAAATTGAAAGACATAAAACTACAAAAATAAAAGGAAGCTGCTCCTTTCCATTAGAAGACAGCTTCCTTTTTATTGACGAGAAAGCTTGTGACCTTTGAAAAGGAACTAAATTTTCATCATACTTTTTGTCAATGTTTTATGTCCAACCCTCATTCGATAGACATACATTCCTGCCTTTGTTTTGCGACCCATAACATCGGTACCATCCCAATCAACAGAATGACTTCCAATATTATACATCTGATCGCTTACAATAGTTTTAATGTGTAGTCCATTAAGGTTGTAAACATCTAAAGTTACTTTTGATGGTTTTGCTAAGGAAAACTCCAAAGTAGTTTCCGAACCAAAAGGATTTGGGAAATTTTGTTTGATTGCAAAATTGTCCTGTGTATAATCAAATTCTGCCACACTTATTACATGAGGATCAGCACCATGACACTGAACACATTCTTGCTTTAAAGCCACATTATCTTCAACTCCACCACCACCATGGCATGACTTACAACTTGCTATAGTAGCCGGTGGAACATAAGCTGCTACAAAAGTACCGGCAAAATGGTCGTTTAGCAGTTCAACTGCCTTGGCAGCAACATCTTTTGACCGGCGTATGCTCCATATCCGCGAAGGCAAGGGCCGGTAAGACCGCTATGTGCCGCTGGGCGAACACCTTTCGCGCGGATTGAAAACCTACAT
>CAYLZH010000211.1:0-9012 GCA_964388245.1 uncultured Bacteroidales bacterium | reverse complement strand
ACTAAGACCTGTCCTGTCTTCTAATATTGAACCATCGTTCCAGAGAAATGAATATCCTGAAGTACCCCCTACAACTGAGATATCGATTTCTCCATCGTTGATTCCATTACAAGAAACATCAGTTACGATTCCGCTAACTGAAAAATCGCTTGTCCATGTAAGCCTGTTGTAAATATCATTATCATAAGCCTCACCGGCAAAGTTTCCAGTATAATTCATAAAAGTAACATGGCCTGCATCCAGAGTTTTTTGTGCATTGAAAGAACTGCTTCCCTGGTTTGGGAAATTGGCATAATTAATAGTAAAGGTTTGTGCATTATTAATAAATAACAGTTTCCCTCCAGGTTGTCCGGGAAGAAATGTACAATGATTGAATGGATAATTGGTATCCACAATACCGCCAGCACCAACATAAACACCCCAGGATTCCAAATCGCTAAATGTGGCCCAATCGGCAGCAACAGTTCCTCCTGAAAAACAATTGAACATCCAGTAGGTTGCATCACCGGATCCAATAACTACTTCATGGCCCTGCGATCCTAACAATTCCAGTTTTCCTCCCGAATGAATATTCAATTGACCGGAATTTTCAATCAACAATTCTGAATCATCATCTAAATTAAGAGATCCATTTGAATTGATATCTATATCTCCATCGATGCTTAATATATTCCCGTTTGTCCAGAGATGTCCATTATTGATAGTTAAATCATGATTATTCAGTATTTGCATGGTGGAATTAAGATTAAGGCCTGTCGATGTGAGTGCAGAATTTATTATTACATTCCCAAGAAATCCAGCGTATCCCAGATATTCAAACTGTTGAACATCATTACCTTCGAAATATAGTGTGGCAGGTGTATCTGACCAAAATCCATCGGTACCAACAAAATAATCCCCTTCGAGATAATAGTTATTAATCATCATCCCATACTCATCCCACACACCACTAATGATATTAATATCACCGGTAATCCGTAAATCAGTATTGATATTCAGGAAAGTATTAAATTGTTTGTTAAGAGTAACATAGCCCAAAACCAATTCGGGTGCATTCGCATGTACATTTTGAAGACCTGTCCCATCGAAAACAAGATGGTTGCTAATATCACATTCAAAGCCCTGATAAATATCAATGGTTAAATTATTATCATCAAGTGTTCCAGCCAGATAGACTTGAGTTCCATTGTTATTAATATTAAAACCACCACCATCTTCAATAATCAGGTTTCCATCGATATCGGCTGTAGTGTTATTGGTAAATTCAAATCCACCAGCTACTACATGACAATCGTTTAATATATTGATCTGTAAGCCGGTTTCAAGTTGAACATCATTATAACCTACATAGGATTTATCAACAACAAGGTTATAGAATGTCTCATTTTCAGGCATTAAACTCTGTCCGGTTCCGTTGAAACAAACAAAGTTGTTACCTTCGAGAAAGGCTGCTTCCCCAACATTATTGATCCAGTCACCTCCCACAAATAGTGTATCATCGGGTGATCCAAGAATCCCATTGTCAATAATTACATCATTTGATACTCTTATGTTGGGAGTAAGGCAATCCAACTGGCTTCCAGATTTATCAATCCGAAGATTATGGAATGCCGAGCCTTCATAAAACATACTTAAGCTTTGGTAATTAGAGCCATAAAACTCGATAGTGCCCCCTGCAGGATTAAAGGCATCGTAAACATTAAAGTTATTCGATGTACGGATGGTACCACCGGTAATATTTGTTGTTAACGACAGGGTGGCAGAGTAGTTAATCCGTATCCCCTGGTCGGGAAAATCCAGGATGCCATCGTTCATTTCAATACTTGCATCGGAGGTATAAGGCCAGTAGCTGTCGTCGACCCCACCCCTCACAATTATGGTTCCACCGTTATGAATTATAATATCACCATTCAGGTCGATATATTCCCCATAACCTGTTCCTTGGGTAATATCCAATAGCCCGGTTGTTTCGCGTGCCCAATAAACACCATACAAACCATCATCTACCAGGTTTCCAACATATACCTGACCGGAAGGTGCATGTAGGCCACCATTGTTCATAAGGTCATCTATATTTATGATACCACCCGATCCTGCCCGAAGCGAACCAGGTGCGTAAGTATTGCAATTATCAATGTACATGTTGTCGTGTACCCGTGTATAGCCATGTACATCAAAATTATTGTAAATATTGGTTGATCCTGTAAAAAGCAAGTATCCTCCAATATTTGACCGTATTACGTTATAAAAATTATCGCCATTACAGTATTGATAGCCACTATTTCCATTAAAGATTACAGTACCCGTACTTTCGTAAAACCCAATTGATCCAACCTGGTTGTCCCAATCGCCATTAATTACAATGGTATTGCTATTTGAAATTAAAGAACCGGACAGGATTTCCAGATCGCCTTTAATTACAAGTGAATCGGAGTAGGTATCGCCAATACTAAGAGAGGATGAAACATTTACGATGAGGTTGTTTACAAAATCACCTGTGTTTGGTTCTAGGCTTGTTGTAGGAGAGCCTGTAAATTCAAGACTGCCAAAATAAAACTTAAAATGTCCTCCTGAAACATTGTTAAGTGATCCACCAATTAATGTTTTTTGGCCGGAATATGAATAAAATGAAGATCCAGTGTATATGTACACATTTCCATTAATGGTTAAATCATAGTCGGACAAGCTGCTGAAAGCCACATATGAATTGGATTTATCACTTCTGACATGGTTGAAATAGCAGTCGGGATCGAACGACCTGATATATGAAATGCCCGAGCCGGCAAATTCAACATAGCCGCTATTGAGTTGAACATTGGCACCGGCATTAAAGTTCCAGTCGCCGTAAATGTACATTTCTGCGCTTAATGTCATGTTACATTCCGATCCAGACTCCCAGATTACATCATCGTAGCAATAGAAATTCCCAATTGTATTGTTCATATTGAATGTTCCATAAAACTGTGCATCTTCCTGTACATATAAAGTAACTGAAGCAAGATTTAATACCGCCCCACTTTCGAGGGTAAGGCTTTTTGCATTGGCATTGGCAGCCGATATATTCGGGCTGTACAATGTACCTGCCGGGATTACCACATCGGTTGTGTTGTCCGGGACAGTATTATCGTTCCAGTTGCCGGCGGTATGCCAGTTAGTAGAGAGGTCGCCTTCCCATATCCCCCCGGTAGTTGTTTCAACTAATATATCGACACTGGCAGAGTTTGCATCGTTTGCCCAAACTATAAAACCATAATAATCGGCGTAATCTATTTCAACATAAAACGATTCGTTGTTTGTACCACTATTTGCCGAGTTGGCTATATAGTCGTTCCTGCCCTGATACTCGGGCAAGGTTCCGTACGAGCTAAACAAAGCCATATCGAGGTTGGCAGTACCCGAATTGTATTCCATAGTGAAATGATAAAAACCGGGCGAAAGGTAAACATCCCATATTTCGACCACATCGTTTGCCGTCCAGCTATGTCCGGTAGTGGACCCAACTGTGAGTGTTTCGAAATTTCCTTCGAATTCGGTACGGGCACTACATGTACCGCTAAAACGGTATGTTTTTACACCACGTACTGTATTGCTGAGGTGATTGTTGTCGAAAACAACATAATCGACATAGTTTGTTGTTGTGGAAGATGTAACCTCATTCAGGAAATTATCGGAATCGTAAAACCTCATGCTCCAGTTACAAGTAGTGAGGTCGGCCGTACGTATTCCAACAGCGCCCCATGATGAGTAAGGATGGGTTAAATGATAATACGTTGGATGTGATGAAGTATTAACAGCTACATCCGAAAGTAGCCCGGTGCTGTTGTATGTTTGAGAAAGTTTTAAAACAAAGGCATCTTCATCTCCAATAGCAGTTAGGTTTGAGGTGCCACTATTGGGGTCGAAATCGGCAGTGTTTTCAAAATAGCCGGTAATATAAAGGTCATTATCACTACCTGATGTAATACCAAAAGGGAAATCATAACCACTTCCACCAATGTTTCTTGCCCAAATAAAATTACCTGTATCATCCAGCTTAACGATAAAGGCATCTCGTCCTCCATTCGAGGTAAGATTATGAGTACCAGTTCCTGGGTCAAAATCTACGGTATATGCAAAATATCCTGTAAAATAAACATTATCGGCTGCATCGGTGGTAACTCCTAGTCCGAGTTCCTGAGACGATCCACCCACACTCTTTGCCCATTGCAGATTTCCTGTACTACTAATTTTCGAAACGAATACATCATTGCTTCCATTTGCAGTCAGGTTATATGTAGCGGTATTAGGGTTAAAATCTACTGTCCCTACAAAATCGCCATGAACATAAATACCCCCTGCCTGGCTTATTGCCAACGACCGGCCAAGGTCGTCACCACTTCCGCCTACACTTTTAGCCCAGATAAAACTCCCACTGTCATCCAGCTTCATGTAGAATATATCATACCCGCCATTCGAAGTACGGTTCGAAATTCCTGTGCCGGGGTTAAAGTCTACCGTGTTGGAGAAAAATCCGGCTACATATATTGCCGTACCATCTAATTTAATCGAGCGTCCGACATCTAAGCCACTTCCTCCTATTGATTTTACCCAGATAAAATTACCGAATATATCCAATTTCAGTATAAAGATGTCTGAATCTCCATTCGAAGTTTGGTTGAATGTTCCTGTTCCTGGATCAAAATCAACTGTGTTGCCATAGCTTCCTGTCAAATATACGTATCCTGATGTAGTGGTTGTAATACTTTTAGCATCATCCCCATAAGATCCGCCAATCTTCTTTACCCAAATAAAATTACCTGATGCGGATAATTTTAATACAAAAATATCAAGCGACCCACTCCAGGTAAGGTTTTGGGTGCCAGGGCCCGGATCAAAATCAACGGTTCCCTGGTATGTTCCGGTTATATAGATATTTCCATAGCTGTCAAGGGCTATTGATTTACCTTCATCAAAATAAACCCCTCCTATTGTTTTTGCCCAAACAAACCCACCAGATGCGTTTAATTTCAATATAAAAATATCTTCTACACCATTCGATGTCAGGTTAAATGTACCTGTACCCGGGTTGAAGTCAACAGTACCTGAGAAGTAGCCTGTTATATACGTATTTCCAGCATTGTCGACAACCATGTGCCTACTTAATTCTGAGTCAGGGCTCCCAAAACCTGCGGCCCATTCAAATTGGGGATCTTGTGCAAACAGAACTGTACATGCACTTATAAGACTGATAATTAATAAATTCTTCTTTTTCATAACTTTATAGTTTTGTGAATAGTTAATATAGTTTGTTATCTGAAATTGCGAATTCGGTATAATCCCTGTTACTTCCCCAACTTATCTCAATATCAGATAATTTAGCTCCATGGTCGCCCGATTTAACCCACCCAATAAATTCCATTAATCCGTTTTCTTTCCCTTCGGCTTCAATTTTCAGTGTTTCTGATCCAAAATAGGCTGCATACCCTTTTATATTGAATTGGTCGGCTGCCTTCATTACCTGAAAAGAGAAACCTACATTTTGGATTTCACCAGTAAGGACCATATCTATATGTTTTTTGACCATGTAAAAACTTTTCATGCAAGTTACCATTTGGAATAGGATAAATGCAAGTTTTTAGGTGGACAAAAGGTGGACAAATTCGGAAATACATTAAATATACAAGTGGACATTTTGATGAGAGTAAAACAGTTACCAGTCGAACATAATAACCATTAAATCAGTTGATAATTAAAAAGTCAAATTGATATAAATGATGATATTCTAAATATATATTGAATAAAACAGGTGGACATTCGGAACTACTAAATAAAAACGGATGTCAGATTTTCCGAAGAAAGTCCAAAAAATCTTCATTCGTGCCAATATTTACTTTTTTCCTAAGCCGCTGACGGCTTTTTATTACCGCCGCATCGGTTACATTCAGTAAACCGGCAATTTCTTTAGTATTCATCTCAATCAGCAAATAGGAACATAAGCGGTGATCGTTTACTGTAAATGAGGGGCACTTTTTTTTAAGCCTGTCAAAAAACCCAGGATACACTTCTTCGATCTGCTTCTTAAACACATGCCAGTCTTCCTCAACAATTTGCTTCCCGCTAACAAGCCCTTTCAATTTTTGTAACGCCTGTAATGAGTAATCGTTTGCCTGTTCTATTGATTCGATTTCGTTAGAAAGGTTCTCAAGTATCTTGTTTTTATTATGGATACTCATTACGAGGGTGGTTAGTTCTTTGTTCTTTGCAAGTATCTTTTCTTTTTGTAGCTCGTTTATTTTTTTCTCAGCAAAAATTAATTCTTCGAAACGCTTTTTCTCGGTTTCAGAGGTTTTTTGTTGTGCTTCGTTCAATTGTTTTTCTTTTTCGTAAAACAACTGGTTCCGTTTCGATGTGCGGGATTTCATAATAAAGAAATAGAAAACCAAAAGCAGGATAAACAGAAGCAGTACTGAAAGAATGAATAGCTTGATATTTGCGTTTTTGTCCTTTTCCTTTTGAAGTTTTAGCGATTCGTTTTCTTTTTTCGTTTTTTCGGTTTCATATTTGGTATGCATTTCTGCAATCTCTTTTTTGGTTTTTTCCGTTATTAATGAGTCGTTATATGCCTTATAGAGTTTGTAGTATTCAAGTGCAATTTTATAATCGTTAGTTGCAATTGCAATTTTGTGTAACGAAAAGTATGCCCTCGGAACCTTACGCTTAATTTGTAATTGAATGGCAAGGTCGAGACTTTTATTAAAGTATTTTTTAGCGCTGTCAATTTCTTCATTTTCCTGAAAGTTTAGCCCCAGTGTATAGTACGATGATATTAGGTTCAATTTGAACCCATGTTTGAAATTAATTTCCAATGCTTGCCGTGCATAGTCGATTGCATTTGACTTGTCACCTTTAGAATTATAAATCCTGCTAATGTTTAAGAGGATATCGGCCACATAAATCCAGTTTTTAAGGGCCATATTTATTTCCAATGCTTTTTGAAAGAAAATTCTGGCACTATCGTTTTTTTCGTTTATGTAGTAAATCGACCCAACATTATTGTACAATACACCTAAGCGATTTGTATCGTTAAAGTTTTCATAGATTTTTACTGACCTATTAAAGTATTCCAGTGCTAAACCGGGCTTCGACAAAAGCTTGTAAACAATTCCAATATCATTGCACGTACTGGCTTCTTGTTTTTCTAAACCATTGGTCTCGGCCATTTCAAGTGCTGTGAAATAATACTCAAGTGCAAGTTTGAAATTTCCGAACCTTCGCTGAGTAATGGCGATTTTATTAATAGTGTGAATTTTTTCGGACGTGTTGTTCGATTTTCGGTAAAGGTCGAGGGCATTGTTGTAGAACAATAGAGCCGAATCCAGAATTCCCGACTGGCTATATATTAAGCCTACATCGATAGTTGCCCTGGCCATTTTGTCGTTATTCCCCAGTTCAGCCCAAATATCAAATTCCTGTTTAAATAATCGAATTGCAATATCGCTTTGGTTATTGAACAAATAACATAAGGCGGTATTTTCCAAAGCACGGGCTTTAAGTTCATCGTTGTTAAGGAAATCAGCAATTTTGGAGGCCTTGTTAGCGAAATAGAACGCCGAATCAGGATTGTCACGGTAATAATGTTCAGTGATCCTGAACAGGAGATTGAAATTACTTTCAGTAAAATCGGAGCTTAGATGGTTTATTAAACTGTCAGCATTTTGGGCATATGAGAAATTAAACCCGCCGATGTTAATCAGGATACATATGGAAATAATTAAAGTCGAGTGTTTCATTGTTTTCATACTACAAATATTACTGAATTTTTGCGTTGTGCGTCATTTAAGACAACCGTAGTTTTTCAAATTAAACCTTTTGAAAAAATCAAAGTCTAAAGTAGATGAATAAACTTTTAAAAACATAAAAATGAGTAAATTTAATTTAGCAAAAATTCTATTTATGAGTATTCTTATTTCCTCTTGTAGTAAAGACGATACTATTATTCAGCCAGCGATAACTGCCGATTTTGAAACAGACATACTATTAGGAGAAAATCAAGCAGTTGTTACGCTTACCAATCTATCACAAAATGCTACTACTTATGAATGGACATTTCCTAACGGAACTTCTGATGATACTATAGAAGAAAATCCTACTATTTTTTATACCGAAAACGGCACATACTCAATCACTTTGGTAGCATCTAACGGAACAGTTTCGGATACAAAAACACAAGAAATTACTATTGACAACATTCCTGATAATGGACATATACCTTATCGTTATCTCGAAAACGACGGAATTTTTATGTACTATGAAACAGATAATGCCAATGTGTACCAGAGTTTAATACCAGACCAATTTGAAATGCCAAGTCGTATGATAGTCTTCGCTTTTTTTAACGACTTTTACGAGTTGGATTATGGTGCAACGCCTTACAAAGAAAATGCAATATCTATTCTTGTTAAATACCAAGGAGAGGAGTTTTTTCACTGCGTTTATATGCCTGTAACCGATGAGCATTCAATGTGGGCAGGAATTCTTGGATTAGGGTTGCCAAAAACTATTGGCGATGTTAACTTCTATAGAGACAACCCAATATATTATGGAGATGCAGAAAATCAGTTGGGTGGTACTATGAATATGAGTATTGATACGGAAAACTTCACCATAGACCCGAATGTGAAACAAGAAATGATTGATTTACAATTATTAAAATCTTTGCAAATTAGAAATGGTAATATAATTGTTGTTGGAAATACAGGCGGGAATGGAAATAGTGTTATTCAAACAGCTGAACAGTTTCCAAACAGAATAACATTAAAATTTGGCGAAGCAACCATAACTACTAATACGGATTCTATTTCATTTAGGCATCCTTTAGATTTAACACCGTCTCACATTGTTGGTGGTTTCTACCTTAAAAATACAATTCCTTTTGGTTTAACAGGAAATCCATTCTAAAAAACCTACAAAAACGAACGCACAATCGAGTAGACCGCCCCGCCAGATAGTCTGACGGGGAGAGCCTCTCACACC
>CAYLZH010000210.1:0-9106 GCA_964388245.1 uncultured Bacteroidales bacterium | reverse complement strand
GGCCTTTTTCAATTGGTCGAATTAAATTACAGATATCGAGCACAACCTGTTTGGTTTACAATTTATCGTAATCACATGATAGATGAGAATCCTTCAAAATATAAAGGACTTAAAAATAAAAATGGGTAAGCTACTTATATCGCACCGCTTCAACCGTCTACCCTTGCTTCCTTCCAGATCTGGGGGGATTCAACAGGAGCTGGTCGTATAAGACTTACCCGCTGCAAAAATAGCAATAAAAAGATATACCAAACAAACAATAAACCTGTTTTCCTTACTTTTTATATTTTGATTTTTTCATTCCAAAACAAGTATATTTGCAAACATCATATAAACAATCTTAAAAAATGAATAAAGAAAACGAGAACCTGTTTAAATCAACAATGACCTCTGGCGCAGTTCTGGGTTTGGGACTAATTTTGTTTTCAGTACTGCTCTATATATTTGATCTTACTGCTAAGGCGGGTATATCTGCAATTTCCTACATAATTATTATTGTTGGAATAATTTACGGAACTATACATTATCGTGACAATTTCCAAAACGGTGTAATCACTTATGCAAGGGCATTGGGTACAGGTACTCTTGTTGTGTTGTTTGCCGGTTTTCTTCAAGCTTGTTACAGTTATATTCTGGTTACTATAATCGATCCTGAATTCATGGACAAATTGATAGAGGAACAGATTATCCAGTATCAGGAACGAGGAATGTCTGATGATGAAATAGAATCGACTCTTGCCTTTACAGAAATATTTCGCAATCCAGTAGTGATGTCAATATTTGCTTTCTTTGGTTCCGTATCTATGGGTTTCATCATTTCCTTAATTACATCGATATTTCTTAAAAGGGAAGGCGATGGTTTTGAACAGGCCATGAATGAAATAAAAGAAAACTAACCAATATGGATATTTCAATAATTATCCCTTTATTAAATGAGGAAGAATCGCTAAGCGAATTATATAGCTGGATTAAAACCGCACTCAACAGGCAAAACCTGCATTACGAAGTTATCTTCATTAATGATGGTAGTACCGATAGCTCATGGGATGTAATCGAACGTCTTGCATCGAAAGAAAAGAGTGTAAAAGGTATTAATTTCCGGCGGAATCATGGAAAATCGGCAGCATTGTTTGTTGGATTCAGGCAGGCAACTGGAAATGTTGTTATTACTATGGATGCCGACCTACAGGACAGCCCTGAAGAAATTCCGGAATTGTACAGAATGATTATGGTGGATGGTTACGATCTGGTATCGGGCTGGAAACAAAAACGATATGATCCGATCTCTAAAACTATTCCGAGCAAATTTTTTAACTGGACTGCCCGTATTGTTTCAGGAATAAAACTGCACGATTTCAATTGTGGTCTTAAAGCATATCGAAACAAAGTAATCAAAAATATAGAAGTTTATGGCGAAATGCACCGGTATATTCCACTATTGGCCAAGCAAGCCGGATTTGTGAAAATAGGCGAAAAAGTAGTACACCATCAGGAAAGAAAATACGGGATTTCGAAATTTGGCCTTGGCAGGTTTATCAAAGGATTTCTCGATTTAATGTCGTTGTCTTTTATTTCGAAATTCGGAAAAAGGCCGATGCACCTGTTCGGAACACTTGGAACATTGATGTTCCTGACAGGTTTTATTGTTTCGGTTTGGATTGTAGCATCCAAGGTATACCATCAGTTTAACAACCTTCCGTGGCGGGATGCTACTGAACAGCCTCTTTTCTATATTGCACTAATGTCGGTTGTAATTGGTGTACAGCTATTTTTAACCGGATTTATTGCCGAACTTGTTTCACGCAATTCGACAGACCGGAATAATTATTACGTTGATAAAACCATTAGCGGTCGCCAGGGTAAACCAGGTCAGAAAACAAAGCATCAATCTAAACGAATCGGACAAACTACGACTGGTGATAAACCAGAACAACATATGGGACAGGCTAAGGCCCAGCACAGGGCGAAAAGTTCATCTACTCCGCGAAAGCAGGAACCACAGCAAAAATCACAAAAAAAGGAGCATAGATCTTCAGGGCCAAACGAGAGTAAGAATGTTCAAAAACAAGCAAGCAGGAAGCCGGTTAATCAGGATAGAAATCAATCGAAGCAAAAGAAGTAATACACAGGAAAATTTCAACCCACCTAACAAAAAATGATCAAGCTATCGCTTATAGTACCTGTCTTTAACCGGCCCCAGGAGGTTGATGAATTATTAGAAAGCCTTTCGAAACAAAGCAAGACAAATTTCGAAGTTATCATTGTTGAAGATGGATCAATTGATAAATGCGACGGGATAGTTTCGAAATATTCATCCACATTAAACATTAAATACTTTTATAAAGAAAATTCAGGTCCAGGCCAGTCAAGAAATTTTGGCGCTCAAAAGGCTGATGGAGATTATTTTATTTTTTTCGATTCAGATGTTATTGTGCCAGGCAATTATATTGATATTGTTAATGAGGAATTAAACAAGCAATATGTTGATGCTTTCGGTGGTCCCGATGCTGCACATCCCTCCTTCTCCCCTATTCAAAAGGCAATAAACTATTCTATGACATCATTTTTCACAACCGGAGGCATAAGAGGATCGAAAAGTTCGGTTGAAAAGTTCCATCCAAGAAGTTTTAATATGGGAATTTCGAGGAAAGTTTTCGAAGTCACCGGCGGATTTTCTGCGATGCGCTTTGGTGAGGACATCGATTTTAGCCTTCGCATTATGGAAGCCGAATTTTCAACTGCTCTATTCAACGATGCTTTTGTTTACCACAAACGGAGAAATACACTGAGATCGTTTTTCAAACAAGTTAACAATAGTGGCGTTGCCAGAATAAATTTATTTAAAAGGCATCCCGAGTCATTAAAACTTGTTCATTTGCTACCGGCAATCTTCTTACTTGGAGAGCTATTTTGTATTCTGATGGCTCTGTTTTTTTCTATATGGTTTTTGTTTCCGTTGGGGATTTTTGCGCTACTGGTTTTAATAGATGCAAGTATAAGGAACCGAAGTTTAATGGTGGGACTTCTTTCCGTTGTAACAAGTTTCGAGCAACTGACGGCATATGGCCTTGGTTTTATAAAAGCAACATGGAAACGAATAATTCTTGGACAGGACGAGTTCCATAATTTCAAAAAGAATTTTTACAAATAAGCACATGGAACTTTCAATCATTGTTTGTACTTACAACCGGGCACAATTTCTTCCCGACGCATTAGAGAGTATTAAAAATCAGAATATCTCCGGAAAAGATTTTGAATTGATTGTGATTAATAATAACTCTACTGATTCAACTGAAACTATCTGTAAGAAGTTTGAAAGGGAAAATCCCGGAATCAATTTTCAATATCATATCGAGACTTCGCAGGGATTATCCTTTGCCCGCAATAAAGGTATCGAAGTATCAAAGGGTAAAATAATTGCCTTTATCGATGATGATGCAATTGCCGAACCTGATTATGCCTCAAACATTTTGAAGGTAGTAAACAAAAATCCTGACCACGCCGGATTTGGTGGCAAGGTACTCCCAATTTATCCCAACAAAACTGAGCCAGCCTGGATGTCTAAATATATCCAGGGAGTTGTATCAAAAGTTGATTATGGCGAGAAGCAAGGGCCATTCGACAAGAAGAAATACCCGGTTGGCTGCAATATGATCTTCAGGCGAAGTATTTTTGATGAAGTCGGAACCTTTAATACGGAATTGAAGTTTCGTAGCGATGATAAATTCATTTTTCTGAAGCTGCGCGATCATAATAAGAAAATTCTGTATGCGCCCGGCATAGTTGTTCATCATAACATCGATGCTTCGCGGCTTACATATAATTTTATTGTGAAGTTATGTATCCAGATTGGGGCTACCGAGAAAATCCGCCTACGACAAAATCCAATGGGGTTATTTAACAAGTTCAGTGAATATATTTGGAAATTAGTTGCATCTTTTATACTGTCAATGATTTTTTTACTTCAGCGTTCACCTGAAAAGGCAAGGTATATTGTGTTGGTTCGTTGGTATATTTTGATAGGTTTTTTCAGAAACGCAGAATATATTCAGCAGAAATATAAATAGTACTAGTTAGCCTAAATTACAAAGAACCTTATTCAAATTAAATATAGATAACAATCTTCAAATCCCAATAAATCAAACTGTTTAGAAATTGATACTTTCGGATTTGGAATTTCTTTGCTTGTTCCGCTCATAAAAATTTTCGTTGAATAACTCCTGCCGGAACAATTGTCAGCATGCCCAATGGAGGTAGACAGTGCCAGCTTTTATAACGATAGTATAGTAAGCAGGTCGTCACGTGTGGAAGAAGACCTGATTATGCGACAATTTACGAATGAGGTTAATAGCGACCTAAGGCCATCCTATTTTGATGCCTCGGGTACGATGGTTATTCCAATGCCATGCAACAGGCAGGTACCCGGCAGTTACGAGCCATATTGGTCGTACGACCTGGATATAATTTATGTAGATTGTCCCGAGGAAGTAAAAGTCGGGATTGGAACAAACGACCCTTTGCAACGCTTGCATGTTGCGGGCAACCAGTACCTGACAGGTATGCTGGGAATTAATAAACATGAACCGGACCACCCGTTGGATGTACTTACGCATAATACACCTGACCAGAAAATTGCTAACTTTGTACATAGTGGTGTTACAGAAAACCAGTTTTTTGTTGTACCAAAATTAAGTGCAGGGAGTTTTAATGACATTTCACTTGATAATGATTTTGGGCTTTTTTGGTCGGACCATACACAGCAAGGCCTGGGGCAGGAATTCGACTGGAATACCGATGCCGGTTTGGTAATTGCGCCCTGGCGCAACGATGTTGGCACAAAAGGCATCCGTATAGCAGGCGACGGTAAGGTTGGGATTGGTACCAACAGCCCGGTAAATAAGTTAGACGTGGAAGGAAACCAGTACATAAGCGGAAACCTGGGAATAGGGATTTCGAGCCCAATCCATAAACTTGAGGTTGATGGCGACCAGTATGTTAGCGGCAGTCTTGGTATTGGCACAAGTAGCCCTTCCGATCCTTTGGAAGTTGCCGGTGTAATCAGATCGAGCGACGGTGGAAGGATACTCAAAATGTTTGCACATGGTTCGCTGGATTTTACAGCATTACGGAGCTCGAACCAAAGCGGTGACCATGTACCGTTTTATCTGCAAACCGGCACCGGGGCCACACAGCTTGCCGTGCATGATAACAAAGTTGGTATTGGCACAGATGCACCCACAAAACGCCTGGAAGTAACGGAAGGAGTATTGCTGATTTCCGGCTCGCCCGGAACAGATACCGGGGCACGCTTACAGATATCCACAAGCGACAACACACAGGATTTCATTAAATTTGTAAATACCGATGGTGACATGCTCTTGGTAAATAACGAAGGAAAACTATTTGCCCACGAAATTGAAGTAAAACTGGGCAGTTTCCCCGATTATGTGTTCCATGATGATTACAAATTGCGGTCGCTACAAGAGTTGGAACAATACATAAAAACCCACAAGCACCTGCCTGACATTCCAAGCGAGAAGGAAGTAATTGAAAACGGGCTAAATTTAGGTGAAATGGATGCATTGCTATTGCAAAAAGTGGAGGAGCTGACTTTGTATGTGATTGAGTTGCAGAATCAGATTGAAAAGCTTAAAAAGCAATAAATAAATTATTTTACATTCACCCAATCTATAAATAACTTTAGACAAAATACAATTTGATGAAAAACCTTTTGATTACTAGTGTATTGTTTATAACTACAATCTTTATTCTGATATTTTCAGATGCTTATAGCCAGGATCAAATTGAGAATAGGCATTATTTATCTTTAGGCATTGGAATTCATTCGAATTGTATATTTAACGAATGGGAGTATCCGAAAAACACCAATATACCATCACCCATACAAGGTATATTAGAAACAAAAGATAGTATCCAACATTTACCCTCTATTTCAGCTCACGGTTTTTTTTATTTTAATAAAGAAATTAACAATATCTGGATATTTCGCACCGGTGTTGAACTATATAATCAAAAGGCTAGAGTAAAAAACTATGGTACTTACTCAGATTCTTTAACAGGTCAGCCCATTAGCGTATATACATACTTTGATGCATCAACTATTGTTTTGTTTTTTCCTTTTGAAGTAGCATATGCACCTAGCAAATTTCCAAAAATTAGTTTTGGCTTTTTACTGGGTACATTATATTTTCAAAAATCGTTTATAAAAACTCCACTAAATGAATTCTCAACAGATTTTGAATTTGGTAACATTGAGTTATTTACATCATTTAATTTTAAAGTAGAAAAGGAATTCAATGAATTATTAAGCCTGCCGATTTCTTTCTATATTGGCTTACAGACAAGGCAACCCATGGATGAAGGTATTGATGTTTTAGCAGGAATAATTTACAACTTTAAAAAAAATGAAAAATGAAATTGTTAAAATATTTTATTATAGTACATGTTTTAATACCTGGCTATGTTGAAGCCCAAAACTTGATATCTAATCCGGGGTTTGAAGGCGGTAGCTATAATGCAAATGATTTTGCATGTGTAAACTTTGATTCTAATCTTGATTCCTGGAAAGGTAGATTGGATATCAATGGTCAAGGATATTGGCATTCTCCTGATTGGTGTTGTTCTATGTGTGATGATGGATGCGATATCACCTATGCGTATGCAGGTGATTATTATGTAAAAATGAGTGATTATGAATTAATTCAGCAAAAGATATCAGCAGGTTTTGAGTCTGGCAAACATTATCATATTAAGCTAATGGTGAAAGTTACTGATTTGGGTAATGATTTTTCCGATTTAAAGTTTTATGTAGCAAAACTTAAAATGAAGTATATAAATGAAAGCCCATTTCTTGGCGGCTCTGAATGTGATGAAAATTACATGAAACATAAATCTCAACCTTTTCAAAACTATGATGCCATTCACACTTTTGACCTGGAACAGTACCCAACTTTTACATGGTTTGAATTAGAATTTGTTTACAATACACCTTTCGAAAATTTTAACGGATACAATTGGTTTATTATTGAAGTTTTTAACGAAGGTGATTGGAACAGCAATGGATACATTTCGTGCCACATACTCGATTATCTTTGTATCGACAATGTTTCAATTGAAGAAGTTGATTATTGTACATTAGATCCGTGTAGCCGTTTAGATGGTGACATGATACCCATAGCAAATAATACTCTATGGACACCGCAAACCCCTTTTTTTATAACAAATCTTAACAATATTTATTCTGCTACGAATATTGAATTAAATAACCTTTATGGAAGTCTTGTAAGAAGCTACTCTGACATATTCAGTGTAAATGGTATCCAATTTCCAATTTATTTTGATGGTGAAAATGATGCTGGCAGTCCTGTTGCTGCCGGCATATACTTTTTCAAGATGGATCTTACTAATGATTGTGGAATTGGCACTACCGAAATACCTTTTGAAGTAATCTCACCTGGTACTGCAACAATTCCACCTACCCCAAACATAAACAACTCAGTAGTTACGCCTCTTCCTTGTTGTGCAGAACAACCTGATATATATATTGAAAATGTTACCATTTATGGCGAAGGTGCTGTAGACTATATTGCAACCGATAATATTATCATTGCTTCCAACAGCCCGGTGTTAATTGAGGATGATGTTAATAGTTTGCTGTTTCAAGCAGGAAATTCCATCCTGTTTTATCCTGGTTTTTATTCGGAACAAGGTGCGCATTATTCTGCTATAATAAATCCATGTACCCCACAGGCAAATTTCCTATTCCTACCTGATACAGGCCAAATTGTTATTGATACTACACAACAGCAAACTGATACAACTATAATAAACAACAATTCAGAAAAAAATGCAGGTTTAATGAACGATAAAGGAATGCAGGACATATTACTTTATCCAAACCCGTGCAATGGCAAATTTGTAATTTTTTCAAATAACGGCATCAACTCCATTTCAGTCTCTATATCTGAATTATCAGGACATCCAATTGTTTCTGAAAAAAAGGAAAAGGGCAACAAGTTGTATGTCGATATTTCTAACCAGGCCAAAGGGATTTATTTGGTTAGGATTGATAATGGAAATTGCTCAATAATCAAACAACTTATTTATCAATAATTCGCTATGACATTTTTTATTGATTATTTTACAATATAAAGTAAGCCTAAAGAATTTGTATAGCCATGAAAAACCGAATAATAATATTTACTTGCATAATCCTAAGCTCATGCTGCCTGGGCAAAAACGATACTTATCGCTATGTAAGCGATGACAAGTACCCAATATATGATAAGTACGACACACTTATTTACAAAAGCAATTGGAACAACCTGGATACCTTTATTTATGGCGGGCTTATTAAACATTATAATTGCCAGTCGAATGAAGATTATTGCAATACTGAAACTTGTTATGAATCACTGTTACTGAGTTACTACAACATTAATTGGCCAGACAGTGATTCTTATGTAAGTGGAACACATGATGTTGGTGCACTTAGTTTATACGAGTTTAAAGGATTTATAGGTGGTTGCAGGGATAGTCTTCTTGTTAGCTCAATTGTTATTGGAGGTATCAAATATGAAAATGTCTTTCATAGCGAAGTTAAAAATTTTATGGAAACGGAGATATTATACACCTATTACAGTTACCAATATGGATTACTCAAATTTCAAGATACAAATGGTCAGATTTGGGAAATAATAAGGACAGAATGAAATTAATGGAAAAAATGCTTCTATTATGAAAAAGTACATTATTTTTTTATCAGTTATACTCGTTAATTATTATGTTGGAGATAGTCAAACATTAGAAGAAAATCTTAAAAAATATTGGTATTACAGGGATCGCTTAAAAAGTGACTTTATGGTTGTTGACAACGATAATAATCAGGGAACTAATTTACCAGCATCAAGAATATATAAGAATCAAGATGCCCAGGGTACAACTCAAACTGTTCTTGAATGGGGAGATGCAGAAGGTTTTCTCGGGCAATATATCATGGTACTGGCAACTGAGTATAAATTATTGAAAGATAACCAGCAGGATTGCAGTGAAACCTTGCAGGAACTAAAGAATGCACTGAGAGCTT
>CAYLZH010000209.1:0-9259 GCA_964388245.1 uncultured Bacteroidales bacterium | reverse complement strand
TTCATCCAAGCTACGGTTGTCATTGAATTGATTGTTCCATTCATCAAAGCTTAATTTTGAAGCATCAAACTCGACCTCATGGATTAATTTCTCATTTCCAGTGATGATATCTGTCTTTTTTCTCGAATCTGTTTTATCTCCTTCCAATAGTTTTTGTACAAATAATTCGAGTTGATGCAATGCTTTATTGTTTTCAATTCTCATTACATTTTGAACAATATTCATTTTCCGTTTTGTAGAAATCTTCGCATCCATAATATTATCATTAATTAATCTTGTACTACACTAAACAAATGTACAAAAAATTGGCATTATTAATTTAATTTCAAGCAAGCGGTAACTTCTTTAAAACTACTCATCACTATCCTCAGCTCAGCTACCATCCTCAACTCAAACTCACAATCACTTTTCTCATTCGATTGAACATCAATTACTTGAAATCCTTTTTTGCTGATGTTTAATTCAATCCCCTCAATTCTGAAGATAAAGCAATCTTCCTTTTCACATAAGCCAAACTCCCGACCTGCCTTTTTGCCAACCAACTCTGAATTTTTTGCATCGAAATAATACCCTTCTTCTGCTTCCTCAAAGGATTTTTTATTGAAATACAGATGAGGCTTATCCAAATAAGGCGAACCTGCCGTTGGACAAAAAGTAGTGCAGTTACCACACTGGTTACACCAATCAGCCAGGTGGAGAATCTGAACAGGCTGGGTTATCTCAAATTTTTCGCCTTCTTCAATAATAACTTGCCCGTTTTTTATTTTGATATTTTGAAGTTGGTATTCCTGCGGTTCAACCTCATAATAGTGCAAAGCCAGGTTGGGACAGACTGTGGTGCACACATTGCAAAGCTCATCGCAGAGCAAACAGCGTGAGGCTTCGGCCACACACTCTTCCTGTGTGAGGGATGAGCTAACCAGTTTGAAATTTTTCCGATCGTTGAGACCAATCTCCTTTATAGTTTGAGGCCGGATACGCTTAGCCCGGTCGATGGTATGTTGAAGGATACTTTTTGCTGGGCGGTCAGATTTAGGGCAGGTATTGAAATCGGTTCCTGCTTTGTCGATTATTTCCTGAGCAGCCTTGCGTCCATCGCCAATGGCATTGATGGCTGTGGAAGCTCCACGCATAGCATCGCCACCGATAAAGACATTGGGGAGCTTGGTTTCATAGCTTTCGGTGTTAGTTTCGAGGTCGATTGTGTTAGCAAAATCGACATCCAAATCCTGACCAATGGCTGGGATGATTGTGTCGGCAACGATTTCAAATTCTGATCCATGAACTGGAACAGGTCGGGCACGGCCACTGCTGTCCTTATTACCTAACTTCATTTTTAGGCAAGTAATCGAAAAATGATCCCCTTTTTTTGTTGCCGAAACCGGATCGGTCAACTCAAGTATTTCTACTCCTTCCTCCATTACCGCTTTAATTTCACCCAGATCGGCAGGCATTTGTTTGATGGATCGACGATAGATAATCCGTACTGTTCCTTCTTCGCCCACCAAACGGTAGGCAGTGCGTGCAGCATCTATGGCTGTGTTGCCCCCTCCAATAATAAGCACAGTATTCCTAATCCCGGTAGGCAATCCTTTTTTTGCTTTAAATAAAAAATCTAGCGGATCGAGAAGTTGATCACTTGAAAGACCTTTAAGATTATATGGTTTCGATTTTTGAGCTCCGGCAGCGATATAAACAAAATCATTTTCCTTTCTGATTTCCTGAAACCTTTGCCCATCAATGTTATGATTATAACTGATTTTAACTCCAAGATTTTTTATCTGGTCAACATCGCTCGAAAAGGCTTCATCGGTTAATCGGAAGGAAGGTATTGCACCGGAAACCATTCCACCTGGCTTTTCTTTTGTTTCATAAATCACTACCTGAAAACCAGCCTTAGCCAGGAAAGCAGCGCATGACATACCCGATGGTCCGGCTCCAATTATCGCTACTCTTAGGCCATTTTTGCTTGTTGGTGAAACGCTTTTTCGTATTGCATTCTCTGCCACAAAGCGTTTGACTTCCCGAATCAATAAAGGACTATCATAATTCAAGCGGGTGCATTTGGTTTGACACAGGTGATCGCACACCATTCCGGTTGTTCGCGGAAACGGGTTGGTGCTGTCGATAACCTGTAAGGCCTTATCGAATTCAGCATTGGCACTACGGTACAAATAATTTGGGATGCCTTGATTCGTAGGGCAGGTATATTCACAAGGTGCATGAATGCAATCGAATGCACCCAGTGGTTTTGAGGTTTTTATACTGGGATCATGGATGATAGTCCTTTGGTAATCTTTGTTTGACAACACCGATTTGGCATATTCATCCAGTTTCTCGCAAGAGTCATCTTTGGTAACCGTAACGTTTTTTGAGCGCAGTTCTTCAATGTATTGAACCAATCGCCCATAGCCTCCGGGCTTTAACAAATCGGTACAAACGGTGGCCGGAGTGAGTCCGCAATCAACCACATCAGCAACATTAAAAGCATCAACTCCTCCCGAAAAAGATATGTCGAGTTTGCCGCCAAATTCGGTTTGGAGCTTCTGTGCCAGGCATACTGAAACAGGGTGCAAAGCCCGGCCACTCATGTACATCATTTCTTCGTTGACTGGAAAAATATCTTTGTGATTGCGGCTTTCGAGGGTGTTTGTGAGTTTTATGCTGAATTGCAAATCCTGCTCGTCGGCCTTTGCCTGCAGGTTGCGGATGATGTTTAGTGCATCAGGATATTTCAGGTCGTGCTCGAAAGCTATATCCGGCACCTTTGTTTCAAATCCTGATTGTTCCAGGATTCGCGTCAAATTTTCCTTTCCCAGTAAAGTTGGGTTGAGTTTAATGGCTGTGTGGATTTTCTTTTCCGTAATTAGGTATTCGCCTATCCGTTCAATCTCAGCGGGAGGGCAGCCATGCATAGTCGACAAAGTGATGTTGTCCGACAATTTAGCTGCGATGTTCAGCTTTACTACATCAAGATAAATTGATGTGATGGATGATATTTTCTCTTGTAGTTCGGCAGAGGCATCGGCCATTTTTGCAAAGAACCACTGGACGTTATCCTTTAAAATCCCTTCAAGGTTGTAGCCCACACTCATATTGAAAATAAATCCGGCCTCATCGGGCGAACCCATCTTAAATTTATCTTTAAGGATGTGGATTATGATCCAGGCATTCAAATACTGTTCGAAGGACTCGTGTATTTTCAATTCCTGCGACCACTCACAGTTGTAGCCTTCGTCCTGCATATCGATGCAAGGTTTCGAGATTTCCAGTTCGTCGAGGGTTTGGATAGTTTTTAATTCGATGAATCGTGCCCCACAAAGCCAAGCCACCACAATGTTTTGTGCAAGCTGGGTGTGTGGACCCGCAGCAACTCCAATGGGTGCTTCTAACAATTGACCAAATCGCGAAGATCGAAATTTGTCATTTGCGTTGGGGATATAAAACAGTTCTTCGGGAATTCCAAAGATGGACTTGTTGCAATCATATTCATTTAAGATGATATGCAGAAGTTGACGTAGCGATATGATTGAAAATTTGTCTGTCATGTATTCCTTTATTCATGGGCATATAAGCCCTACAAATTTAGCAAAAGATTGAACGCAGTGATGCAGAGCTACAGAGAAAATCTCCGTGTCTCTGTTCTTCTGCGTTCAAATACTTTTATTTTTGTAAAACAGAATATGAAAAAAGCATCAGCAATTATATTAGCAGCAGGTTTATCAACCCGGATGGGACAGCACAAGTTTATGTTGAAACTTCCGAATGGTAAGACTTTTTTGGATGAAATTATTGGGCAATTTTGTGAGTTTGGTTGTGCTGAAATTATTGTGGTGCTCAATAAGGATGGAGTCTCAGTATTGAATTCCTCAGAAATTAATTTGCCGGAAAATGCCCGTGTGGTTGAAAACTCTCATCCCGAATGGGAACGTTTCTATTCGCTTCAATGTGGATTAAATTCACTATCCGAACAATATCCTGTTTTTGTTCATAATGTTGATAATCCTTTTGTAAATCCGGAGGTTTTGGAGAAATTATTTACACATCTGAATGATTTCGATTATGCCAAACCTGTTTACAATGGCAAAGGCGGGCATCCGATTTTGCTATCAGAAAAAATACAATCAACCATTCGAAATGAGGATTTATATGGAGTTACAATAAAAGAATATTTGCGTGGGTGTAAAACAAAAAAAGTTGCAATTGATGATAATCGAATATTGGTAAACGTTAATAGTAAAAAAGATTTCAAAGCTGTTAAATCCAGGTTTTTAAAATCCTAACATCAGAATCCAATAAGCTGCCAATAAATATCGTTAATTGCAAGACATTTAGATATGATAATTTGTGCAATAATTCTTAAAAAGAAATACATTTAATAACGTGATCCTATTAATAATTTTGCACCTTTGCCACAAACTACTTGATTATTCATCATGAAAAACTACTATTGCATTTCGATCACCTTCTTTTTGTTAATCAACATCTTACCTTCTGTAAATGCCCAAAATTATCAATTCGAAGCAGCACCTGAATGGAAAAAGGACATAAATTATAGTGATGAAATAAAAACAGATTCATCACAAATTATTAGTGGTATACACTATCTGTTTTTAAACGAGCAGGCAAATTTTTCCCTATCATAATTCTATTTCCAATATGTAAAGAAATTTATTAGCAATACCGGAATCCACAACCATTCCGAGTTCAGTATCGATTATTCACCAATTTACCAATCAGTAGGACTACATGAGTTCTATATCATAAGAAACGGTGAGAAAATTAATATTGCCGACCAGATTGAATTAAAGGAACTTGATGAGGATAACACATCATCCAGTAATATTTACTTCGGATACAAAACGATTATCCTGTTTTTTAAAGACTTACGAAAAGGCGACATCCTCGATATATCCTACTCCATTAAAGGTAGAAATCCGGTTTATGAAAGTCATGTTTTTAGTTTTGAGCACCTTCAGGGAAGTAGCCCGATCGAAAAGCTATTCAAAAGTTTTATTATTCCCGCCTCAACATCAGTCCATTACGAATGTTATAGCAACGCACCACAACCAAGAATTTATGATCAAGAAACCAATACTATATATGAATGGGATTTGGAGCAAATTGAAAGAATCGAATGGTTTGACTACTCACCAATTTGGTATAATCCGTACATGCACATCAGCATTTCTGATTTTGCCTCATGGAATAAACTGGCTAAATGGGGTGTTGGTTTATATCCCAAGCCAACTGCCCACAGCACTGAAATGCTGAATTGCATTAAGGACATCAAATTGAACAATCCTTTGAAAAAAGATCAAATTGAAAGGATCATAAAGTTTGTCCAGGAAGAAATTCGCTATGTTGGCATAGAGGAAGGTGTTCATAATATAAAACCACACAATCCAAATGAAGTATTCCTAAACCGATACGGCGATTGTAAAGATAAAACCTATCTCCTTCAGACAATGCTTAGCAAAATTGGTCAAGAGTCGCATATTGCCTGGGTATCAACAAGTTTATTGCATAAGTTAGATCAATATCCACCCTCACCACGTCTGTTCGATCATACCATATTATATTTTGCTTTCGAAGGTAATGATTATTGGATCGATGCTACTAAAAATCACCAGGCCAATGAATTAGACAAAATTTGTTTTCCTGATTATGAAAAGGCACTGATTCTTGATCCTGGCTCTCAGAATTTACATGATATTGTGATAAATTATTCGAATGAGATAAATGTTGAAGAAAGTTTTATTATAACTGATGCTGTTCAACCTGTATTGTTTGAAACCAAAACCACATACACTGGATACCAGGCAGATTATTTCAGGCAAAGCTGGGCACAAGTGGGGCAAAATCAGTTTAAAAGCAATCTCATAAATTACTTTTCGACTTATTACCCAATGATTGAATGGGAAAGCGAGCCTGAAATTAAAGACGATCCCCAACAAAATATTTTCACTATAAAAGAAAGATACCTTGTACACGACTTCTGGCAGGAATACGGTGATGAAATTTCAGGAACCGATTCGATGACAGAATATTATGCTATTGCCATCAGATCGTATCTTGTCTCACCCGACGAAAAAATCCGTACAGCTCCTGTGGCGCTAAGCTACCCACTGGATGTGAAACAGCGAACTCAGATTGTGTTTCCAAAAAAAGTAGATTTAGAACCAAGTCGAGACGAGATTTCAGGTAAATCAATCTACTTCGAAAGAAAAATTCAGTTGAAGATGGAAAGCATTATTGAGTATAGTTTTCATTATAAAACGCTTCAGGATCATATCCCTGTCAGTGATGTTTCAGACTATTTCAAGGAGATTGAAAAAATTAAACAATGGACCTATGAAATACTAAATTATGGAGGAACTTCTGACCAAATGGATTCTAGCAATTCAGGTTACCATACCATGGGGCTAATGATATTCTTACTGGCACTCGTGATTTCGGTTTTTCTTGCATTCAAGTTATTTAAATTCGATGTACGAAGCCGGATAAAAACAGGTGAACCCAGACCCATAGGAGGTTGGCTAATACTAATTGGCTTAGCAATGATTTTCTCGCTGATACGGATAATATTCCAATTATTTAACGAAGACCTGTTTGATAAAGAGATTTGGGAATTATTCTCCAATCCATCAAGTTTATATTTCTCCGAAGGATTACAGTTGTTAATTATTGCCGAAACTGTTTATAATGCGCTTATACTTGTATTCATGGTTCTTCTGTTAGTGCTATTTACAAAACGAAGAAGCTCATTCCCTGCACTGTATATCATTTTTGTTATTGTAAATTTCGTTTTTCTGACTGCCGATTACTTTGTTGCAGACCATTATTTTGAGATGGAAGCACAGGATGAAGCAGAATTTACACGAGACATCATATCTACAATTATTGCAGCGGCAGTGTGGATTCCATATATGCTATTGTCTGAAAGGGTAAAAAACACTTTTATCAGAAGCTATTCTCAGTATCCTGTTGAATCCACGATGGATGAACGATCAGAATCAGCATCGGAACGACACAAATTTCTTGATAAAATGAGAAGGGGGAATACCGAAATTTAATCAATTAAAAGAAATGGGTATATCAATAATTTTGAATCCCGATTTAATGTATTCATTAAAAAAGAATGGCTGGAACTTGTTTAGTTCAGAAAGTATCTTGCTTTGAATTTTAGCATTTTGATAGTATTTTCGTCGTGCAATTTAATCAGAAAAATTCATGAATTTTTGAAAGGAATAATCCATACAATCTTGTTTATTCATTGATGTAAATGAGCAAAATAAGCATAATAATAGTTGATGACCATTCGATTGTTAGCGATGGCATTGAGGCCTTACTTCAAGGGAACGACGATATCACTGTTGTTTCCAAAGTAAGTAATCTAGATCAACTCTATGTTGCTTTAAGAAAGTATCATGCCCGCATCGTGCTGGTCAATGTTTACCAGGCTAATGATTCAGATATTCAAACCATTTCATCGATAAAAAACAAACATGCTGAAGTGCGGATTTTAATACTCTCGATGAGCAATGAGGAGAGCTTTATTCTTAAAACTCTGAAAGCAGGCGCAAAGGGCTATTTAACAAAAGACACCTATCGGAACCAGTTGATCGAGGCCATTTATACATTGCGAAACGGACATGAATATTACAGTAAGTCAATTTCGTCAGTAATTCTTCGAAGCTATATCAACAGCAACAACGAACAAAAAGAAAAAAAGGAACTCGACCTGAAATGCCTGACCAATCGCGAAAAGGAAGTTTTAAAACTTTTTGCCGATGGATATGGAAATCAGAAAATTGCCGACGTACTTTTTATCAGTATCCGAACTGTTGAGACTCATAAAACGAACATCATGCAAAAGCTCCGGCTTAAAACCACGGTCGATCTTGTAAAATTCGCTATCAGAAATAATATTATTGAAATTTAGGATTGCTTTCTATGCTGAGTAATTTTTCGTAATCGCCAGGATTATTAACATTTAAAAAAAGATGTGGATCGCGAAATTCTACTTTTTTTGAAAGCAATACCGGATAATACTTATTTTGTCTCAGAAAATCATTTAGTTTATAATTCCCGTCCTGAATAAATTTTCGGAGATCATTGAGTACAGATTTGGGATAAATGGCACATAATGGCTCTACAAAACCATTCTCCTGAACAATTGCACTTATCCTTTCAGGTATAGCATTATCTATCAGGAATTTAAGCAAATCTTGCGAGATTAATGGCGTATCGGAAGCAACTACCAAATTGTATTCTGATTCAGATTGCATTAAACAGGAATAAATGCCGGCAATTGGTCCGTTCGAGCTAATTACATCGGCAACAATCTTGTAATTTGTGCCTGTTTTGAGTTCCTTATTAGAACTGATCAGAATATTTTCACACAAATCTCCAAGGGTGTCAATCAGGATTTCGATAAGTGTTTTGCCTTTAAATCGAAGAAGTGTTTTATCAGTGCCCATTCGCCGGCTTTTACCTCCGGCTAAAATAATTCCACATACTTTATTAATCATTATGCAGCACTATATGAAGACTCATGTTGAACTTTTTCTTGTGAGAAGCTTAACCATTTTCACTGATCTTAATCAATGCTTTTGGATCTCTGACTGTAAACCTTTTTCCTTGAATATCAATGAGCGATTCATCCTTAAACTTCTTAAGCATTCGAATTACATTTTCGGTCGACATTCCAGTGAGTTCAGCAAGGTCCTTTCGGGTAAGCAACAGATCAAACTCATACGATTTATATATACGCTCCGACAAACATAGCAGGATATCGGCAAGCCGTCCATACGATTGTTTCCTGGCCAGGCAAAAGAACCTGCCGTAGATCTGAAGATTATTCTCGGTAAGAATATTGATAATTTCTGATGCAAATTCGGAGTTTGTATGGACCAGTTTTCTGAAGACATTAATATCAATTAATTTAATTACCGAATTTATATATGCAGTAGAGGAATATTGGAAAATTGTGTTCCCTTCAAATATCGAAGTAAGTCCGACAAGATTACCCTCCGGAATTATTTTTAGTATGAGATTGTCATTTTTTCCTTCGATATATATTTTCGCCAGACCACTCTCTACAAACATAACATGGGAGGCAAAAGTTCCTTGTTTACAGATATATTCTCCCTTGTTGAAATTAACTGTAACACTGTTATTTTCAACAAGTTCTACTTCTTCTTTCGATAGCTTATCAAAGCATTTACAAGTTGTGTTACTAACCGTACACGATGAA
>CAYLZH010000208.1:0-9284 GCA_964388245.1 uncultured Bacteroidales bacterium | reverse complement strand
AAGCAAACCGGCAAATTGATCGATAAGGGGGATTCATTTACCATAAAAAAGGGAAACCGTGTACGTGCACTTATTACTATAACTACACGGAATACTACAAAAACTAAATTAAAAAATATCGAACTAAAATGGGTCGATCCGGATGGCAGGAAGTTTTTCACTAAAGAGATTGAAATTTCACCGGATAATCAGGTGTCCACAGTAGAATCATCAATATCTATTTCGTCTGGAAAGAGAAAGCCCGGAACCTACAAACTTCACATCTATCAAAATGATATTCTGATTACTTCAAAAAACTTTGAATTGAAGAATGAGTAGCAGAATTGTTTGTATTTATTTCTTTATAATTTTTGAAACGTATAACTGTGTTTCATTCTCAGAAATTCTCACAAAATATTCCCCTGCCGGTAATCTTAGTAGGTCGAGCTCATGTTTGTATTGATTTCCTATTTGGGTTTCCAATACTTTATGACTGGTAGAATTAAGTAGTTCAATTGTTCCGTTTTTCACAGAAAAACCTAATTCGATACATATTTTGTCATTTGCCGGATTTGGGTAGATTTTAATATCTGATTTTTCTCCTGGTTCTTCCAACCCTACACCACCGAAGGTGTAGCATGCACTTGTATCAATACATCCATTTTGTGTTACAATTACTCCAAAACTACCGCAGATTGAAGGAGCAAAGCTCTGATCTGTGGCACCGGCAATGGGCACGTATCCGTTACCACAATCAATCCATTGATAACCGGCACCTATGGCATTTGAGGTAAGCCCCCATGAAAATTGTGTTACTGTTGTGTCTACTTCAATAATGGCAAGATTAAGGGTGATAATGCTATCGCACCCAATTAAGTTTGTTAATGTATCAAAATAGATTCCGGTAGTTGTGAGCAATGTTCCGTTGAAGTTGTAACTGTCACATTCAATAACATTTATTGATGTAAATATACTTTCATAAATGGTAAGTTCAAATTCTAAAATGCTGTCGCATCCTGCCGAATTAGTTATAGTATCGAGATAACTGCCTGATGTTGTCCATACATAATTACCACTCGGTGATAAGTACTGGCCACAAGCATATTCAGCAATTGAATTATATGTAGTCTGGCATTGTTTAAGTTTTAAGATTGACACATCACCGGATCCATTTGTAGTTAAATTGAAAACAGTTGTATCCGGGTCGAAATCAGTAGTACCCTCGAACCTTCCAACAACACAGATATTATTATCTCCATCTAACTCAATTTCATTTCCAACTGTAAAAGGAAGGTATCCATTAGAACCGAAGCTGCTTGCCCAAATAAAGTTGCCATTCGGATCTGATTTGTAAACAAATTTATCAATCCAACCCACAGTGTTTAAGTAATGTACTCCGTTTCCGGGATCAATATCAATTATGTCCTGAAAGAAACCAGTTACATAAATATTATCAGAAATACCAATATCAACTGATACACCTACGTCGTCCCATGTTCCACCCATGCTTGTTGCCCAGATAAAATTTCCGTTCTGGTTGTATTTTGCAATAAAAATATCCCCAAAACCATTAGAGCTAAGATTGAACGTACTTCCTCCGGGATTAAAATTTACAGTTCCCTGAAAATGTCCTGTAAATATAACACTCCCATTTGGATTGATGGCCAAATCTAAACCACTCTCATGTACTGAACTACCAATACCTTTAGCCCAAAGAAAATTTCCTGATGCATCAATTTTCAAGAAAAAAATGTCCTGCCCACCATTTGATGTAAGGTTATATATACCACTCCCCGGATCAAAATCGACTGTTTCGTGGAAATATCCTGTAATGTAACAATTTCCTGAGTCATCGCTTACAATTGATTTGGATTGGTCATGATCAGTACTTCCAATTTGCCTGCACCAAATAAAATTTCCATTAGCATCCAGTTTTAATATAAATATATCCTGCTTCAAACCAGTGCTAAGGTTAAAGATACCACTGCCGGGATCGAAATCGGCAGTTCCGTTAAAATATCCTGTAGTATAAATGTTTCCTGCCGTATCTAAATCGATCGACATTCCATTTACATGCTCCAGGGTGTCGGTGGATCCTACACTTTTTGCCCATTCAAAATTTCCTGCACTATCTAATTTTAAAATAAACAGGTGGTTATTTCCATTCGAATATAGATTATAGGTACCACCGCCCGGATCAAAATCGGCTGTATATCTATAAATCCCGGTCGTGTAGATATTTCCATCAGCATCCAATTTTATCGATTCGACACCATCATTCCTGATTCCTCCAATGCTTTTTGCCCATATCAGGTTTCCTGATGGGCTAATCTTTGAAATAAACATATCTTGTATGCCATTCGATGTAAGATTATAAACTCCAACGCCGGGATCAAAATCAACAGTTGCCTGAAAAAAACCGGCTGCATAAATATTTCCATTGTTATCTGAAACGCAACAATTCCCAATGTCTGTACTTGTTCCACCAATTCCAAGCGCCCAATCCAATTGAGGATCCTGTGCATTAAGAAAAGTAGCACTCAGAATTAAACTTATAAAACAAATGATATTTTTTTTCATGGCATAAAGCATTAATAATTCGAAAAATGTGTAAATATACTGGTAATAATTAAATCAATACGAATTCCTGATAAAGTTACGATACTTTTTAAAAATATCATCATATATCAAGTACTATATTCCCTATACTATTTTTGACAAATAATTTCTCATCAGCATGAAATAAACAAGTATGGCAATCAAATAGCATGGAATAAGGATCCGTTTCTTTGTTTAACCCCATAATTGTCCTATCTTTATTATTCAATTAAAGTGCTGAATCGATGAGGAAAAAGCTAATAATGGCGTTATTGTTTTTTACCGGCTTATCCTTTTCGGTACTATGTCAATCTGTTGAGTGGCGATTCGAGGTTAATGGGGGTGCGCCGGTGAATATACCATTACCTATTTCAATTTACCAGGACAATGAACCAGACATTCGTTTCACTGCACGTTATAAATCGAAAGCATTTACATCGCCCTTTTACTGGGTATGGCGAATTGGCAGATGGAGTAACAATAAAGCCCTGGAAATTGAATCCGTTCACCACAAATTGTATCTTATTAACAGGCCTGAAGAAATTCATCATTTCCACATCTCTCATGGTTATAATCTATTGACGATCAACAGGGCTTTCGAGATTAATCTTCTTGAAAAGCATAAAGCCATTGTAAGGGCCGGTGCCGGAATTGTGCTCGCCCATCCTGAAAATGAAGTTAGAGGAAAGCGACTCGACGAAAAAACCGGATTCGCCGGTTTGGGTTATTATATTTCAGGACCGGCATTAAACCTAAGCCTTGCAAAACGTATAGACCTTGGAGACCACTTGTATATAAACATCGAATCGAAATTAAATCCTTCGGTTGCCAATATCCCCATTGCAGATGGTCATGCCAATGTGTGGAATATCCATTGTGCCCTTGCATTTGGGATTGGATGGCGTAAATAGGTTCAAACCAAACTTCATATTTCAAAGTATTCCAACACTTTAAGCCAATATTTTTTTTTGACAGATCATTATTTTTTTTGTATATTTGGTTATCGGCAGGATTACCAGATTTTAGCAAACTGTTAATTGAAAGGCCAACCTACTTCAGAATACTGCTGATTTTTCAAAACAAAATAGGAATTGATAATGCAACAGTAAACTAATATTCACAATTAACTAAAAAACTATGGACAAAATTAAGAAGATCATCTACGAAGAAGCCCCTCCGTTTATTGCCGACCTGAAAAAATTGGCAAAAGAGCACGGTAATAAAATTGTTTGTGATGTATCCCTAAACCAGGTACTAACCGGGATGAAAGGCGTTGTTAGCCTCATTACCTGCACTTCTAAACTCGATCCTGAAGAAGGAATCCGTTTCAGGGGGTATTCCATTCCTGAATTGAAGGAAATATTGCCAAAGGCTGAAGGTGGCACCGAGTGTCTGCCTGAAGGATTGTTTTACCTGATGTTACTCAATCATATCCCAACCTATGAGGATGTGATGGAATTATCGAAAGACTGGGCGCGTCGCTCAGAGGTTCCTGACTATGTTTATAAAATCATCGAAAGTTTTCCGGTTGGATCACACCCGATGGCACAACTAACGAGCGCAGTGGCTTCCATGTCGATCGATTCGAAATTCCGGCTGGCACACAGGGCAGGTCTTGTAAAGAAAGATTACTGGGACCTTACCTACGAAGATGTAATGGACCTGATTGGCCGCCTACCAAGAATTGCAGCATATATCTATCGCAGGAATTATCACAATTCCGAATTTATTGATCCTGATCCAAACCTCGACTGGGCTGCTAATTTTGCCCATATGATGGGTTACGACGATGAGGAAGTAAAAAAACTCTTCAGATTGTACCTTATGCTCCATACCGACCACGAAGGAGGAAATGTCTCGGCACACACCACACACCTGGTCGGATCGACACTAAGCAATCCCTATTATGCATTTGCATCAGGTTTGGCAGGCCTGGCTGGGCCCCTGCATGGTTTAGCTAACCAGGAAGTTATTCGCTGGATATTCAACATGCTGGAAGAAATTGGGACACAAACCCCAACAAAAGATCAGATATCTGATTTTGTGCATAAAACTCTTAATGAGGGCAAAGTTATACCCGGATATGGACATGCAGTTTTGCGGAAAACCGATCCTCGGTACATGGCCCAACGTGAGTTTGCTTTAAAATATCTCCCGGACGATCCCTTGTTCCAGGTTGTTAGCAACATCTACGAAGTTGTGCCTCCAATATTAGGTTCGATAGGTAAAATCAAAAATCCATGGCCAAATGTCGATGCCCACTCTGGTGTTCTACTTCTTCACTATGGGATTAAGGAATATGATTTTTACACAGCCCTGTTTGGTGTTTCCAGGGCACTGGGTGTTTTGGCTCAATTAGTTTGGGACAGGGCACTTGGCCTTGCCATTGAACGGCCAAAATCGCAAGACCTTGCATGGTTCAAGCAAAAGGTAGGTGCCGAATCAACAGATATTTGTTAACAAAAAATGAATAATTCTACGGAATAAAAAGAAAAAAAGAATGCGATAATCAGGAATTGGTTATCGCATTTTTTCTAACATGGCGTTTGCTAATTATCTCCCATTTTCCAATTTCTTCTTATTCAAAAATGATTTTAGCGATGATGACAAATACATAATTCTTTTCAACCACCTGAAATATAATACCAGGTATATTAAGATAGCACTCATCCACAACACGATAACATTTAACCAGTAGGTATCCCAGTAGTTATTAATCGCATATTTTTTTGGTGCATAGAAGTGTGACCGCAAAAAATTCGGTTGTGGGAGTTTAAAAATCGGGTCAATTTTTTGGATCAATTCACCTTGTGTACATAGAATTTTTGTGTGATTATTCTTGTCGCGAACCATATCGGCTAATGCTTCGTTAAAAAACTCATTTTTAATTCGCCTGAACTCGACTTGTTTTGCTACAGTTATTTGCCTTAAGTTAATAAAGCTATCCTGCTTATTGCTTGCCAGCGCATATAGCTTATCATAGAAGAAATAAAGGCTTTCGAGATATTTACCGGCTTCCGACTTAAAATAATCCTTGTCTTCCATCGAAGAAGATGCAATAAATCGAAGTCGTGAATTGGTCTTACTTTCTTTCTCAAGCTCGTGCCTAATTAATCGAAACAACCTGTCCGATTCGGCTTTTTTATCCTCCATTTTATCGTATTCGATTAGCATATAGAGCTTTTCCTGCAATTCGGGTATCCAAAAGTTCTTTTTATAGTTGGCTTTGCTTTTTGCGATATCAAAATAAATAAGGTCCTTCTGAAATTCATTTCCAAGATATTGTTTTACGGCGAGTGCTTCGAATCCCCAGCGTGCAAAAACCATTTCGCCAAACCATGGGACTTTGTCATGTGACGAGAAAGTGGGATTCATTTTATCGTAAGGAATTAAGGCCCCGCCAAGGATTATTTGTGGGATTATCAGAAACGGAATCAGAATATATATGCTGATTGTTGATTTCAGGCTGTCGGAAATAACAAGCCCGGACAATATCCCTAAACACCATATGGAGAAAAGAACCATCCAATGGTAAAATAACATTCCTTTAACATGGAGAATACTATTGGCAATCAATGCAAAAACAAGCGACTGAAAAGCAGCTAAAAAGAACAACAGAAATATCTTGGAGCTTAAATAACTCGACCAGCTTAGATTAAGAAATGATTCTCGTTTTAAGATTTTGCGATCTTTTATTATTTCTTCGCTACTAACTGTGAGCCCAATGAATATGGCCACAATTACGGCCATAAATAAATATACAGGTAAATTTACATTTTCCCTGAATATATATTCGCCTATTCCATTATTGTCATTCGATCCTGATTTAACAATTATTGAAAGCAGTACGGCAAGTAATGGAGCCTCTAATAAATTTATCAGTAAATATTGTTTTTGCGATAGTTTTGAAAGAAAATCGCGCGTTACAAAAACCCTGAACTGTGACAGCCAACCCGGGCTGTTTAAATGAGTTTGAGGCAATTTATCGGGGCACTTCAAGGAGGTTTTGTTATGTTCCTCGTGACTTAAATAATACTGATTCCACTCCCATGCAGATATTTTGCGCTCACCGGTAGTACGGCCAAACTCATCGATGATTTTTGCCTCAACAATATCGAAAATCCGTTCCGGGTTTACATTGCCGCACTGGCTACATTCGCTTTCCTGCCAATCGGCATGCAGGATATGGCTTTTAAAATAAATAAGCGAATCGACCGGATTTGCATTATAAATTAAATATCCTCCCTTGTCGAGCACCAACAGGTTGTCGAACATTTTAAAAATACCTGACGAAGGTTGATGAATCACTGTAACAACAAGTTTTCCGGCGAATGACAATTCTTTCAGAAGATCCATTATTATTTCTGAGTCGCGTGATGATAAGCCTGAAGTTGGTTCATCTAAAAACAAAATATTTGGTTTTCTGATGAGTTCCATGGCAATATTTAGCCTTTTGCGCTGCCCTCCACTTATCTTCTTATCCAGAGGTGAACCAACTTTTAAATGAGCAACCTCATCCAATCCAACTGATTCCAGCATTTCGTCACAAAGATGCTTGATTGTAGCTTCTGAAAAATCTTTAAAACAGAGCTTGGCATTATAATATAAATTCTGATAAACAGTTAGGTCTTCGAATAAAAAATCTTCCTGCGATACATAACCTATTATCCCTGTTATATCTTTTCCTGAAGCAATATCGATATTATTAAGAAGTACTTTACCGGTATCGGGTTCAAGTGTGCCATTAAGGATATTCATTAATGTAGACTTTCCCGAACCACTTGCCCCAATAATTCCGACAAGCCTGCCCGACGAAGCAACAAAATTCATTTTTTTAATACCGGTTTTACTGCCCGGATAATTATAGGATATATCCTCAGTCCTCAGCACAATGGAATCGGCAATTTCATCCTTTCTGAAAACATTAAAAATCTCGCTATAGTAAATTGCCTCAATCTTACTGTTCCTGATGGTTGATCCGGGAGTTAAAACAGTGCAAATATCTTTTCCGATTAACTGACCATTCATATACAACTCGTTGCTTCCAATATATCTGAAAATGTACAAGTTGGCATTTACAATTTGCAAAATCTTGATAGTCCCGTCAAGGTGTGCCCAATATTGTTGCATGGCAAAAACATCTATATCAGGTTCGCTATCTGAAATATACAACATTTCGCTGTTTGGCCTGATTTTATCGAAATCGGAAATAGCAAAATCCCGAATGGCACTACTATCCTTAGGTGATAAATTAAAGGAATCGGAAACAGTATTAATGAATTCCTTTTCCTGATACGAAATAGTACTTTCTCCTGCTTTGGCAAATTCCCAAAGACTAAATAAAAGTACTACCTTTTGTTGCTGGTTGAGTTCTTTATTTATTTCACTGCAGATTCGCAGTACCTTAACAGAATTCTGCGAGAGAACTTTTTCTTTCTTTCTGTTTCCTGAATGTTTTTCAATTGAAAGTCTGCAATATTCGTCATAGACCTGCAGGTATTCCTTGGCCACAAAACTATTAAGCTTTTGTTTTAAAAAAGCTGCAACAATTTCCCTTCGTTCTCCGGCATTGCTTTCGGGCCTTGCAATCAGGGCGAATAATTGCATTAATGCACGTAATATACTGCTGCTCAATTTTTCTTTAGAATTTTAGATAGAACCCTTTTGTTAATTCTTTATAGGCATTGGTATAATCATGTCTTTCAGTATTTTCAATTACCAAAGTATCTTCCGTTATGGGCTCTTTGTTAAAACCAAGTTCAAGTAATACCCTTATTACGCCCATGCTTTTTTTGGGTTTCACAAAAAGCCGCCGTATACAAAAAAATTGTTTCATTTGAGCCAATTCAATAAATTTATCATTCGACGGATAAGGTAAAATTACCGAAAGGCGGCCCCCGGTATCCAAAAGCCTGGCTGAACTTTCAATTAAGTCATTATAATTTAAACTGATAGTATGTCGTGCAAGGCTACGTTGATTTGTTGAGGCACGCAATGAATTTTCAAAATAGGGAGGATTCGATACGATCACGTCATATTTTTTGTCGTTGCTATCTACAAAATCCTGAAGGGAAATATGTTGAGCGGTCAATCGGTTGCTCCATGGCGATTTATTGAAATTTTCTTCAGCCTGATAAACGCTTTTCATATCAACATCTATTGATAAGATCGATAAGGAAGGGTACCGTTGAGCCAACATTAGTGAAATAAGACCAGTTCCGGTTCCGATATCCAATGCAGTTTTTGCACCTTCGCAATTGGTCCAGGCACCAAGTAAAACTCCATCGGTGCCAACTTTCATGGCTGTTTTATCCTGCCACACAGTAAATTGTTTGAATCTGAACCATTGATTTGGCATGGAATAAAGTAAGGTAAACAGGAGTTAAATTCAAAAAAAAAAGCCCTGAGATATCAGAGCTATTATTTCTTCATATTCATGAGCCCGGTTAAAAAAGTATCTTTATAGACTCGACTCATTCATTGAAATTAATATTCCATTACGCAGCAACTGCCATCACGGTTGAATCGTTCGGTTTTAGCAAAAAAGAAATCCATTTCGCGAATTGCATTTTCGTCGCTGTCGGAACCGTGAACTGCATTTCGCTGAATCGATTCGGCAAATAGTTTTCTGATGGTTCCTTCGGCTGCTTTTGAAGGATCGGTAGCACCAATAAGTTTACGGTATCCGTCAACCGCATTTTCTTTCT
>CAYLZH010000207.1:3355-9347 GCA_964388245.1 uncultured Bacteroidales bacterium | reverse complement strand
GTTTTCATATTCCAAAGTACTAAGTTATTAATAACATTTGGGGAATGCAAAAATTACATTCCCTCAAAATTGTCATATGTTTTCATAATTAATAAAAGCGATTTCTAATACTCAATCCTAAATAAACCTTCCTCCCTCGCAATATTAATAGCGGTTTCAAATTCACTTTGTGTAATCCTGCGCTGCAACCATGAAAGGCCTTTCGTGTTTCCGCAGGGATAATATTGGGGCATAATATTTACATAGGTGTTTTTCGAGATTTCCCGGGCAAGAAATTGCATTACTTTCCTGGTGCCTGCATTGTTTTCCGGCATCACCAGGTGTCGTACCAATAAGCCTTTTGATGCTTTTCCGCTCGTGATAGTAAGGTCGCCGCATTGCCGGTGCATCTCATGAACAGCCTTACATGCAAGCTGTCGGTAATTGCTTGCATTGCACGTCAATTTTGCCACTTCTTCATCCCAGAACTTAAAATCAGGCATCCAGATATCTATGATTCCTTCCAACAAACGCAGCGACTCAACTTTATCGTAGCCACCCGAATTATAGACGAGGGGTAGGTTTAAACCTTGCGGGATTGCCAGCTCAAGGGCTTCAAGTATTTGTGGAAGTACATGGGTAGGAGTTACAAAATTTATATTGCAACATCCCTCCAATTGTAGCATCAGCATTATTTGAGCAAGTTTGTGTGAACTAACTTCCTGTCCACGGCCCTGATGGCTGATATCGAAATTCTGGCAAAAACTACAGCCTAAATTACAATTGGTGAAAAAAATTGTGCCCGATCCTCCTTTGCCAATTAATGGGGGCTCTTCGCCAAAATGCGGGCTGAATGAAGATACCATCGCCATTCTTCCTGTTCTGCAAATACCCTTTTCGTTTTCGAGACGGTTTACCATGCAATTCCTGGGACAAAGTTTGCACGATTTCAAACCGGCAAGAGCTTCCTCCTTTTGCCTGGTTAACAGGCCGGTGTTAAAAGCCTGTATTGCCAATGGTTCAATCATAATAAAAACTGCATGAAACTATTTTGATGAGAAAACCAAAACTTTCGGCTTGACCAGCCGCTCGAAATCTTTGTACTTTAATTTTATCAGCTCGGTATGCGAACAGGCATTAAAGGCAATTTCTTCATCCTCGGTTAATCTTTTGGCTACGTACACATCCATTCCATACAAATTTCCAAAAGGTGGCATGGCACCTACCTCACAGTTCGGAAACTTGTCTTTGAACTCAAACTCATGTGAGAGGTCGAGCTTCTCAACTCCAGTAGCCTTTTTCATTTGATTCAGATCGATACGGTACGAAGCTGGTAATACAGCCATTACCAATTTCCCATCCATTTTTAAAATAACCGATTTGGCCAGTTCTTTTCCGGGAATATGGGCGCTGGCAGCAATGGTTTGGGCTGTATAAGCTCTTGAGTGGCTTATAGTAACGTATTCCACATCATTAAAATCGAGATACTCTTTTAATTTGTTTATTGGCATAACATCCTCCGCTTTTAAAATGTTGTAAACATGTTTTCAGAAAATATATAAATATACGAAACAAGCCGGGCTGAATCAAATGTTTTTCTCTACAAATTATAAGGAATGAAATCGAAATTTTTGTGTAGAATTGTAACATGTTGTGTAATTACCTGATGTTATGAAATCGATAATATTTACAATAATCGTTATTTTAAACTCAAATGTAATCGGGCAAACCCTGCTGACTGGTACTGTAAAGGATGCAGATACAGAAGCACCTCTTGCATTTTGTAGTGTAATCATAAAAGATTCAGGAAAAGGAACAATTACAAACGCCGAAGGTGCCTTTCAAATTGCAGCAAAGCGAGGTAGTGATATCCTTGTGTTTTCATACATCGGATACGAATCGAAAGAAATAAAAGCTCAAGAATTAGAACGAAAACCGGTTGTTTATTTAAAGCTCAAAGATTATCAACTGGAAGAACTGACTATTTATTCAGGTACTGATTATTTATACGATATAGTGAGAAAATGCAGGAAAAGAATTCAAAGAAACAGAAAACAAAACACCAGCAAAGTATATTACGGATTGGAGGCACAAACAGGCAAGCACCCCCTCGAATTGCTTGAATGTTACTACAACGGACAAATCACAGGTCTTGCAATAGATGAGCTGTTGTTTAAAAACGGCAGGGTGGGCCTGGCACCAGTCGATAATTATTTTGTTAGCCTTCATACATCGAAAGCCATTACAAAATTTAACCTCACCGGTAAAAATGATTATTTTCCTCCTGTGCCAACACAATTTGACAAGACAAGGATGAAGCGAATTTTTAATCTTGAAAGGATAAGTACCGATAGCAAAGAAATTCACATTGGGTTTACATCTTCAGAAAAAATACCGAATGGTTTTTCGGGCGAATTGTGGATCGAAAACGGAAGTTATGCGCTTAAAAAGATAAATCTAACTGTATATAATCCTGATACGCATCCGTTTCTGCCACTTTTCAAATGTGATTCCATCTATGATATTTCAATCAGAATAAGCAATACGTATAAACAAATTAATGGTATTACAGTACCTGATCATTTTATTTTCGATTACAGTTTTAAATATTTCAGCAGAAGGGATTCAGCAGCCGGCGTTGGTGCTAAGAAGGTTCTTACAAGAGAAGTCTCAACTCATTGTATCCTGTACTTTTACGATTATAATGCCCCGTTTATCATACCCTATTTTGAATATAACCATAATGTTGATGACTACCGGAAGATGTCAATAATTCCATACAACGAATTTTTCTGGAACAATAACAGCGGCATGTTACTTACTGAAGATCAAAAGCAAAAGCTTGGATTTTTAGCCGAAGATGGCCAGTTAATCAATTACAGGGAAGGCAACTACGGTACGGACTTTGTCATTCTGCCCCAGTTTGGAATAAATGATAAAAGCGTTTCATTGCGACATGCATCCTATAATTATTATTTCTGGTCGTCGGAAAAAAGAATCCGGCTTTCGCGAACCAGTGAATTAGGCAAGGAATATCCTCCCGAAAGAATCAGGAATAGTTTCGAATCCGACCTGTATAACCTGGAAGTACAAATATTGCTTGATATTAATCAGGTTGGTGACCGTGTGCATTGGAAATCGTATACTGTTTTCGATAGTTACCAGACATTTTATCATCTTCCGCATGATTCGCTTACCGATCCCTTTATCAATATCTTTTTTGATATATGCGAGATCGAACGCAGAAAAATGGAAAAAACATTTACGACAAAGCAATATACAGTTGAAGAAATTGATGCCATTTATAAACAGACCGTTGCAGAAATGGAAAAGAAAACGGCAGCATATCTCAGTGATGTCAGGTTGGGCAAAAACGAATATTCCTTTATTCAGTGGAACAAATATGTGCGTGAACAAACCGGTTACGATAACATTAAAATGTTCAGGCTGAGCACTGAGAAGTAAAAGTTGTAGCAAGGGATTCACTGCGGATTCATTATCAGTAAACCCTGTAAATTCATTTATTATGAAATATGTGTTGTGTGACGAGCGAATAATGTTGAAACACCCATGGTGCCTGGAGGCTTGATTATAGATTTAATATTCTCAGACAAATGTAAATTTTGTCTTATTCTTCATTAAAAAATTATTTAGCTTTGGAACAACTAATACTAAAAAAGATGAATAGGCTGATCCTACTTTTAGCAATTGTTTTAATATCTGTTGAAATGTCGTGTACTGATAAAGAAACAAAAATTCCGAAGGAAATAAATGTCATTCCAAAACCTTTGATTGTAAACATTCAAAACGGAGAGTTCGAAATCAATAATAAAACTAAATTTCTGATCAATGGAACTGATGATTTGAAAGGAGTATGCTCGGTTTTGAATGAGAAGCTTGAGAAAGCTGCAGGCTTTAAATTGCCGATCGCTGAATCAGAAGTTACGAAAAATAATTCCATCTTTCTCGAAATAGGCAACTGCCCTGATTCTCTTGGAGATGAAGGATACGTACTAAAGGTCGATAAGGAAGGTATCATGATTAATGCAAATAAAGCCAACGGTTTGTTCTATGGCTTGCAAACAGTAAGACAAATGCTGCCTGTCGAAATTGAAAGTAATAATATTGTGGCTGATGTGAAATGGGTGGTTCCTGCTGTGGAAATTATTGACATACCTCGATTTGGCTGGCGGGGAATGCTGTTCGATTGTTGTCGCCATTTTATGGAAAAAGAATTTGTGCTTCGATATATCGATTTGTTAGCCTATCATAAAATGAACAGGCTCCACTGGCATCTTACCGAAGATCAGGGTTGGCGCATTGAGATGAAACAGTTCCCTGAACTGACAGAAAAAGGAGCCTGGCGTACTGAAGAAGATGGTTCGATCTATGGAGGTTATTACACCCAGGATGAGATTCGGGAAGTCGTGGCTTATGCGAAAAGCAGGTTTATCGAGGTTGTGCCTGAGATTGAGCTTCCTGGACATTCACTTGCAGCTTTGGCTACTTTCCCTGAATTATCGTGTACCGGAGGCCCGTTCGAAGTTGGAAACCGCTGGGGAGTTTTCAAGGATATTTACTGTGCGGGCAACGATAAAAGTTTTGAGTTTTTAGAAAAAGTATACGATGAAGTTTTTAAACTTTTTCCTTTCGGGTATGTCCATATTGGTGGCGATGAAGCGCCAAAATACAGGTGGGAGAATTGCGATAAGTGCCAGAAAAGAATAAAAGATGAAGGTCTGAAAGATGAACATGAACTTCAGTCTTATTTTATTAAGCGGATGGAAAAATACATCAATGCCAATGGTAGAAAGTTAATAGGCTGGGACGAAATCCTTGAAGGAGGTCTCGCTCCTTCAGCCACTGTCCAGAGCTGGCGTGGATTTGACGGGGCAAAAGAAGCTGCCGAACATGGCCACGATGCAATCGTTTCCCCTACAAGTCATGCCTACTTTGATTATTCAATAGAAACCACCGACCTAAAGCAGGTGTATTCATTTGATCCTGTGCCCGAAGGATTGGAAGAGAAATTTCATAAGCATATTCTGGGAGGCGAATGCAATATGTGGACCGAGCGTGCTCCGCAAAATGAGGTTGACGACCGCATGTTTCCACGGATATTGGCTATGAGCGAGGTATTGTGGCTCGAAAAGGGAAAAAAAGATTTTGCCGGATTTCACAAAAGAGTACGAAATCATTATAAAAAGTTAGACTTACTGGGAGTGAAATATGGTTTTGAGAGCAAAGCCGTTACAGTCGTTTCCGAATACATCGATGCTGAAAAGTCTTATTCCGTTCAACTAATTTCCGGACAAACAGGCTATGATGTGTTTTATACATTAGACGGCTCGGATCCCGGTGCAAATTCCAAAAAGTACTCCGGGACAATTAAAATTGATAAAAGTGTCACCCTTAAAGCTTTAGCCTTAAAAGGGGAGGAGGGGCCTAAAAAAGTAATAGAACAGGAGTTCAAAATCCATAAAGCTATCGGCCTTACAGTCGATTTGCAGTTCCCATATAGTCCTAATTATACTGGAAGCCATAAGAATGCCCTGGTCGATGGTTTATGTGGTACAACAAACTTCCGTGATGGCAAATGGCAGGGCTTTCAGGGCTACGATGCCGTTGCTGTAATCGATATGGTGGAACAAAAAGAAGTGAGCAAAGTTGTTGTTGGATGCTTTCAGAGTATGCCTTCATGGATATTTATGCCTGTCGAAATAACTGTCTTTGGATCGGATGATGGAGTCGAATACGCAAAACTTTCTGATATTATACCTAACGTTGATCAGCATAGAAACGATAAATTCATGATGGAATTCGAAATTAAGTTTACTCCAAGCAATTACAGGTATCTGAAAATAATCGCAAAAAATTTGGGGGTTAATCCATCATGGCACGATGCAGCCGGATCCCGCTCCTGGCTTTTTGTCGATGAAATTGCAATTGAGTAAAAATGTACCAAAATCCTGTAATAGGAAGTTCCAAAGCTTATTTTGATGCTTGATTGCTG
>CAYLZH010000207.1:0-3345 GCA_964388245.1 uncultured Bacteroidales bacterium | reverse complement strand
CGTATAAGGCGACTTGAATATTTCATTATATATTCTTGATTTATGCAATATTGGTTAGGAGTTACAAAATATATTTTAGCATCATGTTTTTGATTGGGGTTAATCGTAGCCCTTGTATTCAAAAAAATATTATAGTTATTTTTAATTGATGGGTTAAAGGTTATAATTTATAATTCGATTAATATTTTCATACTGAAAGCAGTGTGATGTGTTTGTTGAGAGAAGTTGAGAGATATACGTAATTTTTGTTGAACAAATAGAGTGAATAAATTAATTTAATTGCCTCAGAGGTCTTGTTTGTTAATAATTATATATGACGACCTGTTCTCAGAGTTTGAAATTCCTGCAAAAATTATGTATATTGTGCAACGAGATTTACTATGTTAGGATAAGCAATTCAATACGAAATAAAACATGGCATCACTTACTTTACGACAAGGACTGCTTGGCAAACGGCTGGCAGCCCATCTTTTGCGTCGGGCAAGTTATTTATATACTCCGGCGCGAATAACCGATTTCGCAACCAAAACTGCCAATCAGGCAGTTGACGAGTTGTTTTCTGTCCCTCCTTTAGTACACCCCGAAGGCCCTATCAATTACAACGATGGAGTGCATCCGTGGCTTACTGTAGACCCCTATTCCAATAATCCCGGGAATGGTACCAGACAACGTAGAGCTGTACAGTTCTGGATATTTAATGAGCTCATGCACGATCCCTCGATCCGCCACAAACTTGCAATGTTTTTCCATTCGATTTTTATCACCGGTAACGACACCGACTGGCGTTATTTCGATCATTGGCGGCTTTTGTTATTGTTTTCAACAGGAAACATAAAAACGCTGGCATATAAGATGACCCTCGACAGCAAAATGCTGCGATATCTGAATAATAATGTGAACTACAGGTTCAGTCCAAATGAGAATTATGCGCGTGAATTTATGGAGCTTTTTACCATTTTAAAAGGCGAGCAGATTCAAACCGGCAACTATACGAATTATTCCGAGTACGACATATCGCAGGCTGCCAGGGTGCTTACCGGGTTTAAAGATACGAATTTCGATAATAAAGATCCGGAAACAGGTTTGGCAACCGGATACGCAAATTACTACTATCACGACAAAGGCAATAAAACATTTGGATCGCCATTTCAGCATCAGTCGATTGTCGGCGCAGTCGATGCTAACGATATGTATCGCGAATTACAGGAATATGTTGATATGATTTTTAATCAGATTGCTACTGCAAAAGCATTTTGCCGGCGATTGTACAGGTTCTTTGTAAGCGACAGGATTAATGCTGAAATTGAATCGGATATTATTACACCTCTTGCAAATCAAATGTATTCTGATGGCTATGATGTTATCAACTCTGTTAAAACCCTGCTAAAAAGTATTCATTTTTACGATGAGGATGACAGTGACAGCCAGGATGAAATAATTGGAGGTAAAATCAAATCACCGTTAGAATTATTTTTTGGGAGTGTGAATTTATTCAATGCAAATCAAATTGGTGTTTTAAACAATAATCCTTCTTTATACGAGAATTTACCCTATCATGTTTTGTTCAGGATTCTCGATCCAATGGGATATCCCGATGCCCCGCTTTCGGTCGAGGGATATCCGGGTTATTTCAAGGGCGCCGATTATAGCAAATACTGGATCAATCAGGCCAATATTCCTCACCGGTACCGTCTGGCTTATGCACTTCTTAATGGAAAGACAATCAAAGACAACGTTAATGTTCCTTTCGAAGTTGATGTTGTGCAATTTGTCGAACAGAACATAACCAACGCAGGATATGCCGAACAATTAGTAACACAATTGTTGGAGATGGCCTTTGCTGTAATGCCCGATCCGGACAGGTTTGAATATTATCAGGATAAGTTACTGGGATCGCTGAGCCCCGTAAATTGGTATTTCGAATGGAACGAATATCAAACAAGCGGAGATGATACAGCTGTTAGGATTGCATTAGACAATCTCTTCGAGGCAGTTTGCTCCTCACCTGAATTCCAAACATTTTAGATCTGAAAAACTTAAAACAATGAATAGAAGAAATTTTATAAAAGCAAGTTTACCATTAGGAATGCTCCCGTTTGCCATAAACGGGTTACCTTTCAGGTCGATGGCGGCGATGAGCCCTCTTGTTGTTGATCCATGCGCAGTTACCGATCGTGCCATGGTTCTCATATTTCTTAATGGAGGAAACGATATTGTAAACACGGCTGTTCCTTTAAACCAGCTTTCGGCTTATAACCAACATCGCCCGAATATTGCAATGCCACAAGGTTCATTAATAACACTCGATTCATCGGTTCCTGACTCACAACAACTTGGATTACATCCGCAACTCACAGGCTTTAAATCGATGTACGATGATGGCCTGCTTTCAGTGGTTCAGGGTGTTGGATATGAGGAACCCAACCGGTCGCATTTTACTTCACTCGAAAACTGGTTGACCGGGAGCGGGGGGCCGCTTGTTAGTGAAAAATCAGGCTGGCTGGCACGTTTCCTGGAGCACAGATACCCTGGCTATTCGGGTAATCCGTTTGTGGGCGAACCCGATCCTCTCGGAATCCTTTTTGGAAATATGAATAAAACAGGCTTCCATACTTTTGAGCAGCACAAATGGGAAATAAACCTCTCGGGACAGGACCCCTCTGGATTTTATTCGTTAGTATCATCGTTAAGTGGCGAACCAATTGCTAATATCCCATCTACTGAAAATGGTGAATTGCTTGCACATATTGCTGAAGTTGAAAACAGTATAAATATTTATGCACAGCGGATTTCCGATACCTTTAATTATGGAAGCAACAGTGGTGTTGTTTATCCAAACAATACACTTGGAAATCAGTTGAAATCGATTGCCCGAATGTTAGACGGAGGAAGCCGTACCAAATTATTCATGGCTACAACCGGTGGTTTCGATAATCATTCGAACCTTGTAAGTTCAAGTAATCCAACAACAGGCAACCACGCAAACTTAATGTCGAATTTGAATTCCGCTGTTAAGGCATTCCAGGACGATCTAATAAATCTGGGCAAAGATTCGAATGTCATTACAGTAGTTTTCTCTGAATTCGGAAGAAAGATTATTCAGAATGGAAACTACGGAACCGATCATGGAACCCTTAGTTCAGTATTTGTTATAGGACAGGGTGTCGAAGGCGGCATTGTAGGAAATAACCTCGACCTGAACGATCAGGATACACAGGGAGCACCAAATCCCCTGGCACTTCAGCACGATTACAGGCAGGTATTTGCAACCATCATGCAGGATTGGTTTGGTGCCGATGATAACTCTCTCGATGATACTTTCCTGTCTTCTTCATTTTATGCTCA
>CAYLZH010000206.1:1475-9354 GCA_964388245.1 uncultured Bacteroidales bacterium | reverse complement strand
CTATATATAAATGATATGCATGCCCTTCAATCACGTCTGATTGTCCTAAAATAAAAGACTTGTTCTTAAACTCTTCAGCATAAATCGAAGCAATTTTTCTTCTTCTTGATAATCTATCATTGGCTTTAGTCAATTGTGATTCGGCCAGTGCTGCCTGAAAATCAGTTAGACGGTAATTGAAACCCAGTTCCAACATTTCGTAATACCATTTTCCATGCTCTGTTTCGAAACTCTTATCATTCTTTGAAATGCCATGCGTCCTTAAAAGCATTAACCTATCGTAAAGTTCTTTGTTGTTAGTGGTTATCATTCCTCCTTCGCCTGCTGCAATATGCTTTACAGGATGGAATGAGAAAATGGCCAAATCTGCAAAATTGCCATTGCCACAAAATTGTTTTTTGTTCAGACTATCCATGAAGTATCCGCCTGGTGCATGGCAAGCATCTTCAATTATCCACAATCCATATTTTTCGGCCAGTGTTTGTAAAGCTTCCAAATCGATTGCCCTTCCGGCAAAGTCAACAGGAATAATTCCAACAACTTTGTCTTCCTTTTTTAATAAGTCTTCAACTTTATTGAGATCAATCAAATAGGTAGAAGGATCGATATCGGCAAAAAGAACTTGTCCTCCTGCATATTTTACACAGTTGGCCGATGCAGCAAAAGTAATGGGTGTGGTAATAACTTTTTCATCACTCTTGATATTAAGTGACAAAGCTGATAAATGCAATGCGGCTGTTCCGTTTGCCACTGCCACTGCATATTCAGATCCTATGTATTTTGTGAAAGATTTTTCAAAACTCCTGACATGGGGACCCTGTGTTATTAACTCCCCTTGAAGCACTTTAGCAACAGCATCAAGATCTTCACGGGTTATGTCTTGTCTTCCGTAGGGTATTGGTTTCATACAAATGGTTTAAAATCAGGATCAACAAATTTGACTATTTTCTCCCTCAGGCTATCTATACTTTCCCAATCGGAGTTTGTGCCTGAGTTATATTTAAAACCTTTTTCAACCTCCCTTGCCTTGAAATGTGTCAGATATTTTTGCTTATTGGCATCGGAGGGCAATATTGCATAATATTTATCAAACTCGATGGTGTTATATGAATCACTTTCAGTAATCATTTCTTCATGCAACTTTTCGCCCGGTCTTATACCAACATATTCCAGTTTTGCATTAGGTGCAATGGCCCTGGCCACTGTTTCAATTTTATATGATGGTATTTTCGGCACAAACAACTCGCCTCCAATAGCATTTTCGATTGCCCACATAACCATTTCAACACCATCTTCAAGACTAATATTAAACCTGGTCATATCTTTATGAGTAATCGGAATTGTATTTCCGTTTTTCGCAATATTCGTAAAGAAGGGGATAACCGATCCGCGCGATCCCATTACATTTCCATAACGGACCACTGAAAAGCGCAGATCTCTCCACCCTTTGATGTTGTTGGCCGAAATAAACAATTTGTCTGATACCAGCTTAGTAGCCCCGTATAAATTGATCGGTGCTGCAGCTTTATCGGTCGACAAAGCTACGACAACTTTTACATTCGTATCCATGGCTGAATCGATTACACTTTGGGCACCTCCAATATTGGTTTTTATAAACTCATCGGGATTATATTCGGCTGCAGGTACCTGCTTTAATGCTGCCGCATGAATAATAATATCAATTCCCTGGCATGCCCTCTTAAACCTTGCAGTATCACGGATATCACCAATAAAATATCTTACACCCCTATATTCTTTAGGACTGTAAACCTGTGACATTTCAAACTGCTTGAGTTCGTCGCGTGAAAAGATTACCAGTCTTTTAATTTTAGGATATCTTGAAAGTATGGTCTCTGTAAATTTCTTACCAAACGAGCCGGTTCCTCCGGTTATTAAAACTGCCTTGTCATTTAAATCCATTTCATTTATTTTCTTTTTCATCCAGGTCAATCCGATCAAAAGCATCGATATACGACCCTGGTGTACAATTATATATTTTTGCACCTAAACTTTGAGCATAGTCTTTTATTGTAAAATAGCCTTCAAAAGTATACACAAATTTCATGAGAACCTCGTGTAACCTTCGTTTTCCGCTACCTGCTTTATGCATTGGTTGTCCGCTTGTTTTTCCCTGGTCGAAAAAATGTTTCTGATTTATTAACACAGTATTGGAATTATCAACAGAAATTTCAGGCAACCAGGAATGATCAGCTCCAAGCAGATATATCTCATTAAAACCGAACCCCAGGCTTACCATGATTGAAGGAATAATAACATTGTGCGGACGTGGCATGCCCAGGCCTGAATTGAAGAAAAAATGCATGAATCCCCTGAAACCTTCAATCGGTGTATTGTTGAAATACCTGATGTTTACATTTGGATTCTGCATGACTATATTCTGCCAGGCCTTATATTTCCGGGCCTCGACCGGAAGGAACATGTCCAGCGACCAATCGGTTTTGTTGGCAATGGCACGGAAAATTTTCAGTGCGTTTTCCGTGTATTTTGAATCCACATTGTCTCGATAGTATTCGGGAGCTGTACCAACAAAAATTCCTGGTTTAAGCTTATCATATAAATCAAACTTAGGGAAACCGTTGACGCAAACCAATTTCTTATTTGATAAGAATTTCGAATGGTTTTCGATCGATTTATTCAGGGAGGGACCATTACCTAATATGGCACATGATTGCTTTGTACGGATTTTTTTTATCACTCCCCGCCTTCTTGATAAAAGCAGAATTCTTATCAATGTCAGCAAAGAATTGAATATGTTTTCAATAAATATTTGTATTCCAAGTTTAAACATTATGCTCTTAAGCAGACAGCTGCGCTTTTAATGTGATTTACTTATATAGCGACAAAGGTAAAAAATATAAAGGCCGGAACAATCAGGAGGACAAACTTCAAGAATTAAATGATCAGGATATGAATATTCTAATTTGCAGGATAGATAAAATTCTGTGCAGCAATTAACTTAATCTGATACCCTTCGCCAGGTTGAAGGTTTCCAATCATATTTATTCCATATGCAAGCCAATACACATTCCCCGATCCATCCTTAACAATACTAATATTACTGGAAATAGAAGAAAACATAATTTCCGCAGGTGCAGGATTATCACGTAGATACCCTAAAATACTCCAACCAGAGGGAATCTGAATTGTATAATATTCAGGATAAACCTGCATACCAACTACCGCTATATTCTGAGTTGAATTTAATTTTATCTGATATCCCTGTCCGAGACTAAGAGTATTAATCTGATTAATTCCATATGAAGGAATATAAACCATACCATCTCCATCTTTTACAATAGAAACTTCCGGTAATATGGCAGATAAAATATTATTAATTTCAGGATTAACGGGTGTAATGTATGTTGAAAAAATACTCCATTGTTGTGGAAAAGCAATAAGCTGAGTATCCTGGTGTACAGAATAACTTGAATCGATAAAAGAAATATCTGCTAATAGATTAATTTCAGAATTATTTAAAACACGGTTATAAACTCTCACTTCGTCAATATATCCACCGAAATGTGCCCATCCCATATCGGGATTAAAACCGATTGCTAACATTTCAGGACATATTAATGATGGATTCGAACTGTTCCCAATAACAGTTCCTATATGTGATCCATCAACCCAAAAGTTCCATTCATTCTGGTCTACTGTTCCTGTAAGATTGTGCCACGATCCATCAAATGCATTATACTCATCGGCAATTATTTTGTAATATCCTGATGTTCCACTTTGACCAAGCCTCCCAGCCCACACTGGATGACCATCAGGGTTTACTAAAATATGAAAACCCTTTTGCACTGAACCTGAAACACCATTGTATTTATTTACAATATGCCCATTATCAATAGTCGTTTTTTTATCCAAGCCGAGACCGTTACCTTGTCAACAATACCCCGGTGGTTGGTATCACAATCAATATACTGGTCGATTCCATTGAAATTAAATGCCGTGTTTGGAATATTATTTTTGCCTGTATCACTTGTTGCGACATTAACATTTATTCCTTCAATACCAAATGGGCTATAATCTACCAGTATACTATCAAGAGGATAATAAGCAACAAGGCCTGAATCTAAATTAATTTGTGCTGAAACATATAGTGTAACAATTATTGAAATTAATAAGCTGGTAACCTTTTTCATGATGACATAACATTATATTATATTGTAAAAATACTGAAAAACTAATAGAAGTATGGAATTATAAATATAAAATAATGGCTTAGGCCTTTACAGTTCGTGCTAATTTGCAGGATAGGTGAAATTTTGTGCAGCATTTAATTTAACCTGATACCCTTCGCCCGGTTGGAGGTTTCCAATTAAATTCAAACCAAAAGCAGGCCAGTATACATATCCTGATCCATTTTTTACGATTTCAATAAAACCGGTAATAGAATTAAACATGGTATCAGCCGGAGCCGGATTATCACGTAAATAAGAAATAATGCTCCATCCCAAAGGAATAGGTAACGTAACCAATTCAGGCTGATATTTAGTCCCTGTTACTTGAAATGTTTGAGAGCTAACTGATTTAATAGCATATCCCTTCCAGAATGTTATTGTGTCTATAGTATTAATTCCAAATTGTGGCCAAAAAACCATGCCATCACCATCTTTTACAATTGTTACGTTTGAAAGAATATCAAATAAGACCGAGTCAATTTGTGGATAAACCGGATCGATATAGGTTGAGAACAAACTCCAATTCACTTGTAATGCAATTGCTTGAGTATCCTGTACATTTAAATAAGTTGAGTCGATAAAGGATATATCGGACAATAAGCTTATCTCATTGCCATTTAAAATTCTGTTATAAACCCGTACTTCGTCGATAGTACCACCAAAATAGTAGGACTGTACTTCAGGGTAGTGACCAATTGATAGGATATCAGGGCATATTAACGATGGATTCGGGCTATTCCCAATCACTGTTCCTATATGAATCCCATCAACCCAAAAATTCCATTCATTCTGATCGACCGTACCCAAAAGATGATGCCAGGTTCCATCAGTAATAATAACTTCATCAGCAATAATTTTATAATATCCAGCACTGCCGGACTGACCAAGCCTGCCAGCAAATACCGGATGTCCATCAGTTCTTAGGACAAAATGAAATCCCTGTTGAATGGTTCCGTTTCCTCCACGGTATTTAGTTACCATATGTTCGTGAATGGCAGCCGTTCCAGTTTTCTTTACCCATGCTGATACAGATACTTTATCAGTTATTCCCCGTTGATTAGTACCACAATCAATATACTGGTCGATTCCATTAAATTTGAATGCGGTGTTTGGTACATTATTCTTGCCTGTATCACATACTGCCCCATTAATATTTATTCCTTCAATTGCAAAAGGGCTGTGATCAACAAGTGTGCTATCAAGAGGATAATAAGCAACAAGGCCTGAATCTAAATTAATCTGAGCTGAAACATACAGGGTAACAGTTATCGTAATCAATAATAAGGTGTATTTTTTCATAATGATAAAACATTTATCTAAATGTAAATATACTGAATATTAAATTATAAATATCGAACATCTATAAAATGACGATTATCAGCCAAAGGATTAGAAAAAATCCATACCTTGTTGCACAAATACATTTACATTATGTGTAGAACCTTTTCAAAATATATGCTATTTTTTTTGAATATCCTTATTGGGGTTAATGGGATTGCACAAACTTTTATGTTCGAAAACCTTGATGTGGAGGATGGTCTGTTATCTTCTGAGGTTTATGATATTGTACAGGATTCAGCTGGAATCCTTTGGATTGCCACCGATGCAGGAATCTGTAAATATGATGGGTATAAATTCCATTCCTTTTCGGCCAGTAAAACAATAGCCGATAATAGTGTATTAAAACTTTTTATCGGAACAGATCATACGATTTGGTTTTCAACTTATAACGGATTTGTCGGCTATGTCAGTAACAATAAGCTTATTGTTCCTTCCTTTAATCAAAACATGAGGAAGCTTCTTGAAATTGAATATATCTACCACATATATTTTGCTCCGGATAGCACCATGTTTTTAACAACTAATTTAGGCAAGTTGTTATCGGTAAAAGGGAACAACATAGAGGTAATTCTTAATAATCCTAATCCCATTTCATTAGATTTCAAATTAATAACAAAAAATGACGGGTACTTCTACAAGTTTCAGTACCGGTATATGCATTTACTTGATAATTCTGATTTTTTAGAGTTCGAATTTATTAATGATACCCTTAATCTTTCATTGAAACACACGCATAAAAGCTACCATGTTGATTTCTGCGAAACGGCTCCTCATGAATATATGCTAGCCCTTAATAATACACTGTACAGGATTAGAAATAAAAAAATTGTTGATGTTAAACGTTTTGATAAAACCAACAGAATAACCGATATTTTTTGTGATAATAATTATTTGTGGGTAAGTTTTTTAAAAAAAGGGGTACATGTATATTCGTACCCAAATCTTAACGAGCCAGCCTATACCTTATTTTCCGATAAAACCATAACAAAAATCTTAATGGACTTTGAAGGTTGTTACTGGTTTTCCTCCTTCGAAGATGGAATAATTATGTTGCCATCAATTTCGTTTGCTACTGTTAATGAAACTACTAATAAAGTTATTAAAACTTTCGACTTTTACGAGAATAAAATCTATTATGCCTGGTATCTGAATGGATTGTATTCTCTTAATCTATTTAACCTGAAAAATCCTGATAAATACAAATTAGACAACTATGATATATACCTGGATGTAATCTATGAGTTTCAATTCCATAATGGACATTTTTATATTGCACCAAGTATGTATTCCAAATATGATTTAAACTTTAATCCATTGGGGCAACCGTTTCCATTAGCAAATCTTACTTTCACTTTCATTGATGATACTCTTATCTACGAAGGAGGTCAGGGATATTATCAAATTCATGATAATAATTATAACCTTCTGTTTCAGAGTGATGCTGGTTTTCAGGAAAGTGTATTTGCGATTTGTCATGACTACCAGGACAATGTATGGCTTGGAACTTTAAACGGATTGTATAAACATACCGATAGTATTCCTATAAATTACGGTACAGTTAATCCGGTATTCAAATCAAGAATTTCATGTATTAATAAATATCAGAAAGGAATTATAATCGGAACAACAAAAACGGGTATCATTTTTAAATCAAACGATACTATTATTACCATCAATGAATCTACATGTCTTGTTAGTAACCATATAAAATGCTTCCATATCGATAATAATGTTTTATGGGCCGGTACCAATAAAGGTCTTTCAAAAATCAATGTCGAAAAAATTGAAAAAAAGGAGTATTCAATTCAAAACATTACTTACAACGATGGCTTACCTGCCAATGAGATTTATAAAATAAAAAAACGAGACTCATTATTATACCTTGCAACAGGAAAGGGTATTGTATACTTTGATCCTGCATTAATTATCGGGGAATCAAATCCGCCATCTACCTTACTCGAACAAGTTATTGTCGGCGAAAGTGATACCTTGTCAAAACAATTTGTTGAATTAGCCCCCCACACCGATAATATTACTTTTTATTACAAAGGAATTTCCTTTAAAAATCTCGATAATTTAGAATACCAACACAAATTGGAGGGATATGATACCGAATGGATTCATACAAAAAACCTAAGTACAAGATATCCAAATCTTCCATATGGAGATTATTGTTTCAGGGTAAAAGCTACTACCAACCGAATTAATTTTGGTAAAACGGCATCATTTCAATTCACCATAAAAAAACACTTTACCGAAACTGTGGTTTTCAGGCTGGTCATGTTAATTCTTTTAATCGCATTAATATACCTTGCTATTATTGCAATAAT
>CAYLZH010000206.1:0-1465 GCA_964388245.1 uncultured Bacteroidales bacterium | reverse complement strand
TTATTGCCGAACATAAAGCCCTCAGGTTGCAGATGAATCCTCATTTTATTTTTAACTCTTTAGGATCGATTCAGCGATTTATCCTTGAAAAAGAGTCGCTCGAAGCAAGCGAATACCTTACTGATTTTGCATCATTAATGCGGTTAATTCTGGAGAGTTCGAACAGAAGTCTTGTCTCATTGTCCGACGAAATAAAATCACTTAATCTGTATATGAAACTGGAAAACCTCCGGTTCAATAATGCCATAAAATATACGATCGATATTGATCAGTCAATCGATAAAAATCTGTTTAAGATACCTCCGCTACTGATCCAACCAATCCTTGAAAATTCAATCTGGCATGGTATTATGAACAATGGCGGAAAAGGTAGAATTGCCCTGACATTTTCGAAAGACAGGAGAAACCTGTTACACGTAATGGTATCGGATGATGGTATCGGGATAAAAAAAGCAGAGCAAATAAAAAGCAATAAAAATAAACATATTTCAACAGGAATATCAAATATTAAAGAAAGGATATCCCTTTTAAACGAAATTTACAAAAGTGATATGAAGGTAGAAATTGCTGACCTTGGATCACAGGGAAGTGAATTAAAAGGAACCCGGGTATCGATATTTATTTATTATAGAAACGACAAGTATTAATTTTTCAGTACTTTTACAGTATAAAATAAACTATTTAATTAAATCATCAATTCTCTATGATACCCTTACGATTACTACATCTTTTTTTTCTGATATTACTCTCATTTTCATCAATTGGACAAAACCAGGGAAATATCTGGTATTTTGGAGAAAATGCCGGCATCGATTTTAACAGTGGCGCTCCTGTAGCTTTAACAAATAGTGCCATGAATACGATTGAAGGCTGTGCTTCCATTTGTGATGCAAACGGTGATATTTTATTCTATACCAATGGTATTAGTATCTGGGACAGCAACCATACAATTATGCCCAATGGTTCAGGCCTTTTAGGTGATGAATCATCTACACAGTCGAGCATTGTTGTTCCAAATCCCTTAACCGATAGTTTGTATTATGTATTTACTGTGGGAGAAAACGGTGGCAACGGATTACGTTATTCTGAAGTTAACATGAGTTTAAACAATGGTTTTGGCGATATTGTACAGACAACAAAAAACACACTGCTTCTGGACGAAAATAATTCAGCAATGAATGTAACCGAAAAAATCACATCGGTCCTTCATGCCGATAATAAGTCGTTTTGGGTTATTGCCCACCAGGCCTCTACCAATAAGTTTTATGTATACCTTATTGATACTATTACCGGCTTAATCCCATTACCAACCGCATGGACTATTGGTAGCAATCATGTTTCGAACTGGGGTGCTACTCATGGATATATGAAAGTATCGCCCGGAGGCGAATATATTGCTGCTGCAGTACATTCTCTCAACACCAGTGGTTTTTTCGAAGTTTTTGACTTTAACAGGGCAACGGGC
>CAYLZH010000205.1:6374-9406 GCA_964388245.1 uncultured Bacteroidales bacterium | reverse complement strand
ATTTCAATGTCCGAAGACATGTAATTCTCTGGCTTATTCTGATTTAATAATTCTCCCGGTAAAGATTTTTCCTGAATCAATATCGGTTACCCTTGTTATGTAAATGCCACTTTTATAATTCGATATATTCAGTTTAAATCTTGTTGTCGGTTGATATCCGGTGTACACGATATTCCCAAGTCCATCAAAAATATCTACCTGATAATTTATCCGGCCAATCCGTTTATTAGCTACTTTAATTTCGATATAATCATCGGCTGGATTCGGGTAGATCATTAATTTTTCGTTAACAATATATTGATCATCGATATCAGTAACTATATCGCTAACAGGAATATGATAATCGGCCCCGTTGTTATTGTCCCAGTTGTTATTGTTGTAATGAATCACAAATGCAACACTTTCAACTTGTTGTGCAGGATTATTATATGGACCAATTTTAAGTGTTAAAGTAGAATCGTTACCGGGGCCTGAAAAAGGCGTTTCAACTGCCGGCCCTGTTCCGTTAAATAAAGTAGATCCGGCCGGCCAGTAGCTCTGATGAGGAGTAGTCCAGGAGCCCGGTGTATAATTAACACCCCAGTGAAGTTTTCCACCTTCAACAGTATTTGGGACAATTATTTCAATGGTATCATGAATGGTTGGCTCGGCCGGGATCCAGTGAACTCCATCTGTTCCCTGCCCACTTGAGTTTCCTCCAACATAAACATGCTGAATCGCAGTTTTGGAAATATTGCCACTATTGTCGGTCACTTCAACATAATAATCGATGAGTGTATCATTATATCCTGATATTTCGGCATAATACTGATTCGCAATATAATCGGGCATCACAAAAAAATTGATCTCCGGATTATTAGTATAATTCCCTGCCGGAAACATGCGCAGTGTCATTGTTACAGAGTTCCAGCTCCCAACGCCTGTTCCTCCGGTATAGGTCTCATTTTCGTTATTCGCCAAAGGATTTTCCCCATCGGCATCGAGGCGGTATTTCAAAACTGCCGACTGAATACCTGAGTAATCAAAGGCAAATGTCCAAACATGAAAATCCGGACTGTTCTGGAATTGCTGATATCCATAATTGGGCCCAAAGCCTGTTCCTCCGGGATTATAAGGATATCGTTGCGGAATAAACACGGATGGTGGTGTTTGGTCAGGTCCGAAATAGGTACTCATTACCATTCCGGCCTGTTGTGTTGCAAGATTGCATGCAACGGTCTGTTTTACCTCCATATCGAGCGAAGTTCCGTAATACATATATCCACTTGTATAGCCTGGCAACAGATGATGCCAGGCCCGTTCGGCATGCGAGGATAAAGGATTAGGATCAACGACATCTGCAATATCAACCTGGCCCGAAATATCCTCAGCCATTAATACCAGGTTTTCAGCTGCCACCAACACAGCCCAGTTTCGTGCATCTTCATTCCATCCATTGGTATCAAAGGCGTGATTCGATGTATGCATAGGCCATATCCAGTTGATATACTGCGGATGCCCCCAATCGTTTGCTGCATTAACCCAGGAACCGTCCTCAACATGTACAATATCATTCACCGGAACAGGATGATCATTCAGGAACTGCTCAATAGTAGTAGGAACATATCCTTGCGAACCGGCAGCAGTGGCAAACCCGGATACGGAATTTGTATAGTAATCGTAACCTCCCCCCCAGGCATTATCACCATCGTGGGCAAGCAAAACAATCGAAGGTTGCGAAGGATTCACATAAGGAGCAATATTAGCATCAATATCGTCTGTTCCCATAAGGGCATACCCATTTTTATAACTTAATAAGTCGCACATTGGCACAACTGTTATTAAATATTCAACTGCTGTAGCAGGATCGACATATTTTGCCTTATGGGCCTGATAACAATAAGGTGCCGCAAAGGCCCCCCCTCGCCCATCAATTTGTCCACTCCACCAATTGCTTCCATTAGTGGTAACTTTATCGGCCCGGTTTGGAGGATCGAGATTGCAACCGGAAGTTCCAAAATTCAGAGGATAATCATTTAGTGTGCGTGCAAGGTGACTATTTGCTATTACACTCCATTCAAAGCCCTCTTGAACCAGAACTTTTATAATTCGTTCGCTAAAGGAACATTCAGCCGGCCAGTATCCATTCGAGTAATTCGGACTTGTTCCAAAGGTCTGGTTATAAATATGTTTATGAGCCTGAATCTGTTTCCGCAGAACTTCGTCGCTCAATAATGGCGATAACGCATGATGCATGGTAAATCCGACGATATCCATCCTGGGTTTACCACCTGAAGTAGTCCAGCCTCTTGCAGTAATATAATTATTCTGCCAGCCACTACTGTAGCCCCATTGATTTATTGATGCAAGGCTGTTTACGTTCTGAATCAAACAACCGGAATAATTAACCTGTGCACCTCCCTCCGGAAAACTTAATATTGACTGAACAGCATCTTTGGCACGAAACTGATAAACAGCTACCCTGTCGGCATTTGAAAATATCGATTGAAGATTATTCTCAGGATGGGTAGCCCCGGAGTTTACCTTATGCCAGTGCGATTCATATACTGTTTGATAATTCGTAGTGTCCCAACTGCTTTGTGTCGGCCAGTAGATGGGCTGCTGTAAATGCCATAAGTATGAAGTATGCACTTGCGCCTCAGCATTTTGTGTTGCAAAAATCAGCAGAAATAATAAACAAATGGAAATCAGGCTTTCAGTCAGGGATTTGTGCGATATTACTATCATAATCTTTACAATTGTTTGAAAAAGCCATAAAGATAGTTTTTGGTACAATCTTAACCAAAGAACAAGCTCATTCAAATTTTACCTGTCTGGATTTCATAATATTAAAAATTGTTTTACTTTTGCAGCCGAAAGTGAAGCAGGCTACGATAGGGGACACAAGTCCCCTATTTTATTGCAACTTAAAATGATAGAGACAGAAAAAATAAGGGCTATAGTTAATCAGGAAATTAAAGACAGTGATCTTTTTCTGGTCAATATTCATGTTTCGACTACGAACAGGATATCGGTATTGATAGATAGTTGGC
>CAYLZH010000205.1:0-6364 GCA_964388245.1 uncultured Bacteroidales bacterium | reverse complement strand
CCGCCGCGGATATGCTCCGCTTTCTCGGGGAATCCGCCATAGCCGCCGTGGCGTTACTTGCAATCTGTTTCGATTGACGATTGTGTTAAGTTAAGTCGAAAAATAGAGAATTCGCTGGATCGGGATCGTGAGGATTTCGATCTGGAAGTTTCCTCTGCCGGCCTCGACCAGGCTTTTCTCGTTCATCAGCAATATGAGAAAAATACCGGTCGCAATGTTGAAGTTACCTGTACCAGTGGAGAAAAACTCACTGGTAAATTAATATCAACAGATGATAAGGCTATAGAAATTGAGTACACGATGAAAATAAAAGTTGAAGGCAAAAAGAAAAAACAACTGATTACTGAGAAAACAACAATACCATTTGAAAACATTAAAACAACAAAGGTTGAAATTTCTTTTAAGTAAGGGCAAAATTTATTACAATGGATAATCTTAATTTAATCGACACCTTTTCGGAATTTAAGGAACTGAAGAATATCGACAGGGCAACAATGATGCGGGTTCTCGAAGATGTTTTCAGAAGTTTGTTGTTAAAAAAATTCGGAACTGATGAAAATTTCGACATTATCATAAACATTGATAAGGGAGACTTTGAAATTTGGCGCAACCGTGAAGTAGTTGCCGATGATGAAATTGAGGATGAAAATCTTCAAATCAGATTAACCGAAGCAATTAAAGTTGATGAAGACTACGAAGTTGGCGAAGATTTCACCGACGAGGTAAAGCTGGCCGACTTTGGCAGAAGGGCAATTTTATCTTTGCGTCAAAACCTTACATCACGGATTCTTGAACTGGAGAAAGACCATGTATATGTAAAATACAGCGACAGGGTTGGTGAAGTCATTACGGGCGAAGTATACCAGGTGTGGAAACGTGAAATCCTGATTCTTGATGATGAAGGAAATGAACTTATTCTCCCAAAATCAGAACAAATCCCAACCGACTATTTCAGAAAAGGCGATACCCTGAGAGCAGTTGTTATTAAAGTTGAAATGCGCAACAACAGCCCATTGATCATTCTTTCACGAACATCGCCAGTATTTCTCGAACGTTTGTTCGAAAACGAAGTCCCTGAAATTTTCGACGGCCTTATAACAATTAAAAAAATTGTTCGAATGCCTGGTGAAAGGGCTAAGGTTGCCGTTGAATCATATGACGAACGAATTGATCCTGTTGGAGCATGTGTCGGTATGAAAGGCTCGCGTATTCATGGAATAGTAAGGGAACTTAAAAATGAAAATATCGATGTTATTAATTATACAACCAATATCCAATTATACATAACCCGTGCCCTTAATCCTGCAAAAATCAGCTCAATAGATATTCGTGAAGAAACCCAAAAGGCTGAAGTTTTTCTGAAACCCGACCAGGTCTCACTTGCTATTGGTAAAGGAGGATTAAACATAAAACTGGCCGGACAACTTACAGGCTATGAAATCGATGTGTTCAGGGATATAGAAGGAGAAGATGACGAAGATGTTGACATTGAAGAATTTGTAGATGAAATTGAAGATTGGATCATCGATGAATTAAAGGCAATCGGCTGTGATACAGCAAAAAGTGTAATTGAGCTATCAATAGAAGATTTGGTCAAGCGTACCGACTTAGAAGAGGAAACAATCCAGGAAGTAATCAAAATTTTTAAGGCAGAATTTGAATAATTTTTTATTCACAGCATTTTTCCTCACTTTTGAAATTTTATTGTGGGAATAGAAAGAAACCCAATTGGGAATATGATTCCCAAGTCCGTACTACGGATAGGAAAACAGTTACTTGACAGGTTATTTGAAAATAAAAAAAACGAGTTGCCAGTAAGTGCCAAAGCTTATAAAAAGATAAATGGCAATTCAGAATATGTAATAAGTATGGTGAAAGGTGCTAAAGGGACAAGATTAAACAGAATTGCACGCGACCTTAACGTGGGCATTGCTACTATTGTCGAATTCCTGAATAAAAAGGGGCTAGACATTGATGCCAATCCCAATAGTAAAGTTCCTGCCGAGTACTACGACCTTCTGTTGAAGGAATACAGCTCCGACAGCGAAATCAAGAAAGAATCGGAAAAACTCATGCATAGTATCCGCATGAAGAAAGAAACAATTACCCTTGAAAGCCAGGACACACCAGAAGAATCTGATATAACAGAGGTAGTTGAAGATGCCGCAAGCGAAGAACCGGTCCAGGAAACTGAAGTTGTTGAGGAAACTCTGGAACCAGACACCATTGTTACTGAAACTCCCGGTACAGTTGATGACATTATTGTTGATGCCGACATAAAGGAAGAAGTCAGTGAGCAGGAACCGATTGTTGAAAAACTGGACACACCTCAGGAAACTACAAAACCAGAAGAAGCCATCGCTGACGAATCTGAATTAGAACCAGCAACTACGGACACTTCTTCCGAAGAAGAAATTGTTGAGGAAAAACCTGAAACTGAAGAAATTGTCCAGGAAGAACAGCCAAAGGATGATGTAGTTGAACAAAAAGACGAAGACATACCTCAACCGGAAGCAATAAAGGAAGAACCAACAGAAATTAGCGAAAAAGAACCGCCAATTGCAGAAGAGGTTGAAGACACAGTTCTATCTGAAGAAACAGATGCACAAACAGAAACAATTCCATCAGAAGAAATTGAAGCAGAACCTGTAGATATACCTGAAGCAACCACAACGGAGGAAACTCAAACTGTTGAAGCCGAAGACCAGGTTGAAGAACCTGTTGAAATGGAATCTGATGCTGAGGAAAAGGCAGAAGAACCGGCAGTACCGGATGAAGAAAGTGCTGTAAGCGAAGATAAAGAAGAAGCAGGTGCTCCTGGCGAATTCAAGGTAATTGGAAAGATTGATCTGTCAACAATAAATCAAAAAACAAGACCATCGAAAAAAAGCCGAAAAGAAAAAGAAATTGAGCGGCAAATAAAAGAAAAAGCCAAGAAGGATGCCCAGTCAGAATGGAAAAAGAAGGTTCAAAAAATCCATTCGCCCGAAACTGAGAAAAAAGCTGCGAAAGAATCTGCTAAGTCAAAGACAAGGAAAAAACCAGCCAAGCAGTCCGAAGAAACACAGGAAGATTTCATCAAGACTGATGTAAAAAAGCTATCGGGCCCAACTGTTGTAGGAAAAATTGACCTTCCTCAAAAAGAGAAGAAAAAAGGAAAAGCAAAACCTGTGGCATCATCAACAGGCGATGACAACCAGGTTAATAAAAAGAGAAGGAAAAGAATCAAGAAAGAGCGTGTCGATATTACTGATAAGAAAACTCCGAAACCTACCGACCGCACAAGCAAGAAACCACGTCCGAAAAAGAGAACACTTAAAAAAGAGGTCTCTGAAGAAGATGTTCAGAAGCAAATAAAGGATACACTTGCCAGGTTAACCACAAAAGGAAAATCGAAAGCTGCCAAACACAGACGTACCAAACGTGATGATATAAAAGCACGGCAACTCGAAGATATGGAAAAAGAGGAAATGGAAAAGAATATCCTCAAAGTATCAGAGTTTGTGTCGGTAAATGAGTTGGCCACTATGATGGATATTCCGGTTAACCAGATCATTGCAACCTGCATGAGCCTGGGTATGTTTGTTTCGATCAATCAAAGACTCGATGCCGAAACCATGACCCTTGTTGCCGATGAGTTTGGATATGAAGTACAGTTTACCAGTATCGATATTGAGGAAGAACTCGAGGAACAGGATAATGAAGAAGATCTATTTCCACGTCCGCCAATTGTAACCGTAATGGGCCATGTCGACCATGGAAAGACATCGTTGCTTGATTATATCAGGAAAGCTAATGTAATTGCCGGCGAAGCAGGTGGAATTACTCAGCATATCGGTGCCTATTCCGTAGAATTAAGCAGCGGAAAACATATAACATTCCTCGATACACCAGGCCACGAAGCATTTACAGCTATGCGTGCAAGGGGTGCTAAAGTAACCGATATCGCTATAATTGTTGTAGCTGCCGACGACAATGTCATGCCTCAAACTATTGAAGCTATCAATCACGCTTCTGCCGCTGGAGTACCTATTGTATTTGCTGTTAACAAGGTTGATAAGCCTGGAGCAAATCCTGAGAAGATCAAAGAAGAGCTGGCCAACATGAATTACCTCGTTGAAGATTGGGGAGGAAAATACCAATCACAGGAAATTTCGGCCAAGTTCGGAAATAATGTTGAAGACCTTCTGGAGAAAGTATTGCTCGAAGCCGAAATGTTAGACCTGAAGGGCAATCCACATAAGGCAGCTCATGGAACAATCATTGAATCGTCGCTTGACAAAGGAAGGGGATATGTAGCAACTATCCTTGTACAATCTGGTAATTTACAAGTTGGAGATATTATCCTTGCAGGTAGTTATTCAGGTCATGTTAAAGCAATGTTCAATGAACGGGGCAACAAAATTGAAGAAGCAGGCCCATCGGTACCTGCATTGATTCTTGGATTGAACGGAGCTCCCCAGGCAGGCGATAATTTCCATGTTATGACAAGCGAACGGGAAGCACGCGAAATTGCCAACAAACGCGAACAACTGATGCGTGAACAAAGCCTTCGTACTCAAAAACATATTACTCTTGATGAAATTGGCCGACGACTGGCACTGGGTGATTTCCACGAAATCAATATTATAGTAAAAGGTGATGTTGACGGATCGATTGAAGCTCTGTCTGATGCCCTGATCAAACTTTCGACCGATGCTGTTCAGGTAAATATAAAACACAAAGCAGTTGGTCAGATATCAGAATCGGATATCATGCTGGCAATGGCTTCGAATGCAATTGTTATCGGATTCCAGGTAAGGCCATCGATAAGTGCAAGGAAATTGGCCGAGAAGGAACAGATTGACATACGTCTCTATTCGATTATTTATGATGCCATAAATGAAATGCGCGATGCAATGGAAGGCATGCTTTCGCCCGACCTTAAAGAAGAAATTATTGCCAGCCTTGAAATTCGCGAAACATTTAAAATAACGAAAGTTGGAACCATTGCAGGTTGTATTGTGAAAGAAGGTAAGATAAACCGGAATTCAAGAGTTCGCCTGATACGGGAAGGAATTGTAATATACACCGGCGAGCTCGGTTCGCTTCGACGTTTTAAAGAAGATGTTAAAGAAGTCGCCAACGGTTATGAATGTGGATTGAACATTGCCAATTTTAATGATATAAAAGTCGGCGATATTGTAGAAGCTTTCACCGAAGTTGAAGTAAAAAAGAAACTATAATTTCATTTGGGCTTTTTGGCCATTATGTTTTCATACACCAAGTATTTACCTGGTTCAAAATGAAAAATCCAGGAACCAATTTTCCGGCCCCTGGACATAAAATAACTACTTTAAAAACGATTAATTGCCAATTATCATAGCTCGTGTCAATGATTGATTATCACTTGTAAGTTTATAGAAATAGCTCCCCTTAGCATATTTTTCTCCATCAAAAGTAGTGGTATGTTCGCCACGAGTAAATTCTCCCTGTGCAAGTGTTTCAAGCCTGTTTCCAAGCAAATCAAACAAAGTAAGCTCAATACTACGTTCATCAGGCAAATAGAATTTGATAGTAGTATTATTGTTGGCTGGATTAGGTATATTCTGATATAGTTCAATTTTCTTACCCGGATCAACAACCAGCACCTTTGAAGCAATAGCTATTTCATTGTCTTTGTAATAGCCATCGCCGGATAACCATTCTTCAATTTCAACAGTGAACTCCTTGTTTTTAAGCTTGCTCCAATATTTTACAAGCAATGGCTCCCTTTCTATCATTCCGGCAGTTCCGGCAGTTAAATTATTGTTGCCCCATACGGCAACCGAGATGGTTTGATTTGAAACAACACCACTGCCTGCAACCTGGCCATTTGAATTGAATACAGCCACTTCATCACCATGAGTAGTTTCACAAGGGATTATTCCTGCATGAATAATAAGCGACATATTGATTCCTGTATTTGGTGCATTACTGAAATGGGAGCATTCTGCCGGGTTTGAAATGTACCCCCCTCCTTTTGTTGTAATCGTTGGATAAATAAGGGTTGCAGCATTTGTCATATTCATGAAATAACCTTCGCCAGGGTTCATATCACCAATTAAATTAAGGGATCCTCCCCACGGTAGGTTTGGCATATAGATATCACCATCGCCGTTTTTAACAAGCATTATATCATTTTCAATTGACAATAACATGTCTTCAATAGGTTCGGAGGTGTCATGTAAATAAGCGACACAATTCCAGCCGGTTGATAAGGATATTGGTGTTGTTTGAGGATCGACTTTAGTTCCAATAATATTTATTTGCGAAGCCTGCGCCATATATACCTGATAAAACTCTGTGATTACCCAGCTACCAAGCATATCGAGGTTGAATTGTG
>CAYLZH010000204.1:0-9446 GCA_964388245.1 uncultured Bacteroidales bacterium | reverse complement strand
GGCGATTTTGGTTAAAAAGGAATTATCAACCAAAGTAAATTCCTGCTTAACCTTGACAACAAGCAGGTGCAATACAATAAAATTATTAAGCAATTAAAATCGAATAAAGTACTAATGAAGGTTATGAACGACCCGGAAGCCAAAAAGGCATTCTTGCAGTCGATTAGTGCATTACTCGCTGAATTAGAAGGTTAAACAATTAACATTAACAATTATGGCAGATCAGGAATTAAATAAATCAGTAGGATTATAATACGAACAGTATAAAGAATTATCTGAAAATCCGAAAGAAGCATTAAGTGGAAGTGTCGATAATTTAGTGGCATTTGGAGGATTCGATTTCCTCGAGGCAGTTATCGATAATGTCCAAAATATGAACCCCGAGCGAAAGGCACGGAAAAATATTTTCCTTAGCGAATCGTCGAAGAAAAAAGAAAGGGAATCATTAAAAGATACCTTAAACGTTTGGATAGGCATATTAACCGAAGCGGATAGCATTCCCGAAATGATTGAGGCCTGCGAGAAGCAATCGGAAGCGGCAAATAAAACACTTAAGCAAAATGTAAAAAAAGCAATTAACGAAAGTGCCGAGCTTGAAAAATCATATCGTTCGCTTAACCTGTTTTTTAATAATACCGAACTCGATAAAATTAAAAACCTGACTATCATGAATGCAGATATGGAATTTCTGCAGGACATGGATGATACACGGAAGTTTATTGCAACGGTTCAGGAAGAATTGGTTAGTTGCTACGACAGGCTCGACCTGCGCGATAACTATGGCTTACTCGTTATTCCGGGCTATCTGGGATCGACAATGGCTATTGAAAAATGGTCGAAAATCGCATTTAATAATAAAGCCATGCTGATAACCGATTACAGGCATCTTGAAAATCCCGATGATGTAATTGAAATGTTCGAGGAAGAAAACCTAACCAGTGGCGATATCCACAAAGCAAATGCTATCATGACCTGTAATTATATTGTTGGTCGTGAGAAAGAAGAAAAATTCGGAGAGGACGAGGAACTGTTTGTACCTCCATCAGGAGCCTATGCCGGAAAAATTTATAGCACATTAATGTCGCAGGTAACTGCCGGGAAAAAGCATGGTGGTTTAAATGATGTAGCCGGTGTAAAATTTCCATTAAAACGAGGTGAAATTGCCAACCTCGAGAAAATTGGTCTTGTTCCAATGGTCAATGAATATGGAAAAGTAATGGCTTTCTCGGCAAAAACACTATTCAACGGCGACAACCTCGGATTGCAAACCTACTCTGTAGTACGTGTATTCGATTATGTAACAAAAGTATTGATGGATTTCCTTAACCGGAGGGCATTCGAAAACTTTACATCAAAAACACGAAAAGATCTGCAAGGACAAATAATCCGCTTTTTAGACAGTATAACCGGACCCGACAAGCTGATCGAAAAATTCAAAATATTAAGACTCGATAAAGATCCCAAGCAGCCCGATAAAATATTTGTCGACATCCATATGACCCCTTATTTCCCAGCTAAAAATTTCATTATTAAAATGGATGGAGAGAAAGGCGATGACGGAACCGATTGGAATTCTGAATACGAACAAGAATAAACTTAACCTATTATTAATTTTAAATCAATTTTTATGGCCTTTTTAGCAAAATTTGATCTCGATGGCAAAGAATATGACGTTCATAATTGCCATTACGAACTGCATCAGCAAATTGATGCAAATGGAAAACCCTCATCACGTACACGTGGAGGAACACTTCACATTCAGATAGAATCGACAAGCAATACAATCTTGTTTGAATGGATGTGCGACAATCATCAACGCAAAAATGGATCGATCCGTTTTATTAAAGATACGGATATGGCTACATTGAAGCAACTCGATTTTACTGATGGTTATCTTGTAAATTATGGCGAAAGCTTTGATTTTGCAGACAACTCACCTATGATGCAATCGCTGGTAATCTCAGCCCGTGAAATTAAAATGGGCAACGGAGAACATATTAACGAATGGCCCGAAGATTAGCACCGTAAAAATGAGGGTGTCATTAAGGCACCCTCATAATTTTTTTTTGATTCGATTTATTGAAAAATAATAATTGTAACAACAATGGCACTTTCAGCTAAATTAACTATTCATGGTATAAACGAAACATTAGATGTAATCGAATGTGATTTTGGTTTTCAACAGGAAACCGATTATTCAGGTAAACCCTCGGTAAGGCCATCAGGAGGAATGATCAATATTGTGTTTGAATCAATTTCTTCGGATGCACTGGTAAACTGGATGATTTCATCAACCGAAAAGAAAGAAGGTGAAATAGCATTTTACCGGAAAGAAAATGAGAGTGCCTTTAAAAAAGTATCCTTTAAAGAAGGTATCTGTGTGAGCTACCATGAGTACTTCAATAACCAGGACGATACACCTATGACAATTGCCATTACCATTTCATCGCGCGAAATTAAAGTTGGCATGGCAACACCCTTTAAGCAAATTTGGTAGCACAACAAGTTCATTCTTACATTAACCATTAATAAACCTGACTATGAAACAATATCTACTATTCTGTTTTTTTATTCTGATAAGCTTTTCAACTGTATATTCTTTTGATGGCAATGCTCATTTCGGAATTAAAAATACTTCACAAAGCCCGAGCCCAAATTCAGTTATTAACAATATCTTTTTTACTATTACTGATGTATCCTGTAGCGGAGGAAACAATGGGCAGATTGTAATTGATTCAATATCCGGTGGAACGCCACCATTCACATATTTATGGTCTACAACTGCTACTGATAACTTAATTACAAATCTGAGTGCAGGAACCTATTCGGTAACGGTGTATGATTCCCAGGGTGATTCTATTGATCAAGCGTTTTCTGTTGATCAACCAAATCCTATTAATGTTACTGATACTATTACCAATGTTTCGTGTAATGGGGATTTAACAGGTGCTATTGACATAACTGTTGCCGGAGGTTCAACCCCTTATTCCTATTCCTGGAACAATTTCTTTGCAACAACAGAAGATATCTCAGGCGTGGCTGCTGGAAACTACAATCTTGTATTAACTGATGCCAATAATTGTAATGCAAACATATCATACACTATAACAGAACCTGATCCGTTAATTATGCCTAATTCTGTTACCGATATCCTTTGTTACGGTGATTCAACAGGTGCAATTAACATTACTGTATCAGGAGGAGTTGCACCATATACTTATAACTGGAGCAATAGCGAAACAACTGAAGATATTTCCGGCCTTGGTGCCGGTACATATTCTGTAACAGTAACCGATGCAAACAATTGTAACCTGCTTGCAAGTTATGCCGTTACCGAGCCCTCAGCATTAGTAGTTTCAGGTGTAGTAACCAATGTTCTTTGCAATGGTAACTCAACAGGAGCAATTAATTTAACTGTATCGGGTGGAGTTGCACCATATACTTATTCCTGGAGCAATAGTGCGACTATTCAGGATATTTCGGGTTTACAAGCTGGAACATACCAGGTAACAGTAACAGATGCGAATTTATGTACTTTTATTAATACTTATACATTAACAGAACCCCTTTCAGCAACATCTGTGTCAGTAACACTGACACATGTTCAATGTTATGGGGATTCTACCGGTGCAATTAACATTACTGTATCAGGAGGAGTTGCACCATATACTTATGCCTGGAGCAATGGAGGAATAACCCAGGACTTATCAGGATTGGAGGCAACAACTTATTGGGTCACTATTACCGATGCAAATACCTGTCCTTTTGTCTGGAACTATACTATTAACCAGCCATCCGAAATTGTAGTAACAGAAACATTATCCCATGTTCTTTGTAATGGTGATACTACCGGCAACATTAATATTACCATTTCAGGTGGTGCGCCGCCTTATATAAATTTGGACTGGAGCAATGGAAGTACTACGCAGGATATTTCCGGAATCACAGCAGGCAATTATACAGTAACTTTTACCGACTCGAATGGTTGTATTAAGGCTGAAAGTTATACAATTTCCGAACCTCCCGTTCTTGTTGTGAGTGGTGATGCCACCGATGTTCTTTGCTATGGAAACAATACTGGTAGTATTGATTTAACTGTTATTGGTGGAACACAGGCATATAGTTATACCTGGTCGAATAGTGGTACTACACAGGATATTAGTGATCTTTTAGCCGATGATTATTTTGTTACTGTTACCGATGCTAATACTTGTACAAAAACATCATCCTTTACTGTGTCAGAACCACCTGAATTAGTAATAACAAGCTTAATTATCGATGTAGATTGTAATGGGAATTCAACCGGGGAAATCGACATTACACCAGGCGGTGGAACCCCATCATATGATTATCTTTGGTCAGGAGGCGAAACCACCCAGGATTTATCCGGCCTTGCTGCTGGAAACTATTCTATAACTGTTACTGATGATCATAGTTGCAAAAAAATCGAAACCTACACTGTTGATGAACCCCAACCACTTGATTCCTTAGAAACATATACCTGGCTTAAACCTCCATCAGCATGTGGAGCATCCGATGGTGAAATTCATGTTAACATAACAGGTGGTACGCCATCATATTCCTTTTCATGGTCGAACGCTGGAAATGATTCATTAATAACAATGCTGAACGAAGGCATTTATTATGTTACTGTTACCGACGCTAATTCTTGTGAATTAATCCTTGAATTTGTACTTGCTGATCCTGACAAACCTCAAATTGAGTTTTCTGATTCGATAAAACCATGCTATATGGATGCCAATGGCGAATTGATGGTGAACATTCTTGCTGACACTACATATTCTGTTGAATGGTCAAATGGAGCAACCACTCAAAATTTAACAGGCATTCCACAGGGAATTTACAGTATTACTGTTACTGATGTTCTTAATTGCATAACAATCGAGCAAATCTCTATTGAACAACATCCATATCCGGTAGTTGCATTAAATATAGGCGATACATCGGTTTGTGAAGCAGACGAAATCGAGTTTTCTGAAATTGGTGGTGCAGCCGATGCTTGGGATTGGTCAGGTCCGGGAATTACTACGCCAATTAACAATGATGAAGTGACCTTATCAAACATCCAGACTGGATTTCATGGGGAATATACTTGTACTATTCAGGAGGTTTATGATGACAATTCCTGTCCGGCTGAGGCTTCATTTTTCTTAACTGTTAATCCGCTTCCTATTGTACCTGTAATTCAGGGCGACCTTGAATTGTGTACAGGAGAATTCCCTGCCTATTACGAAGTTCCTGATCCTGTTGCAGGTATGGCTTATCATTGGAGCCTGAATGCCGGACAAGTCAGTTCATGGGCCGACTCATCGTTGACTATAATTGCCTGGAATGCAGTTCCGGGTGAGTATGCACTGTCGTTAAGAATTACAGACAAGGCCAGTGGATGTATGATCACCGATGAAACTTATGTTCATATTTCCGATAACGTATCGCCCGAACCGGCCAATATCGTGCACATGCCCTGGCCCGAATACGATTTACTGATATGTGATGATGTTTCAGAAGGTATATCTTATAAATGGGGATACGATAAACTACCAAACCGCGAAGAGGCAATTATTGAAGGTGAAACAGGGCAATATTGCTATCTGACAGACTTTAATCCTGTTGAAAATGCTTATTGGGTTGAAACATATTTTGTTTACTCGAAAGGAGGCGATACCTGTACTTACCGTTCATATTTCAACGGATCGCCATACCAGATTAATGAATCAGATTTTGAAAAATTTAATTTCAATCTATTCCCAAATCCTGTTAATAATGATAAGCTGTATGTTGCTTTTCAGAATAAAAACGCAAATGCAATTGGAGTAAGGGTATTTGATCTTTATGGCAGGCAAATCCTGCAAACCAAAGGTTTTAGAACTCTTAATATAATTGATGTTAGTGTCTTATCACCGGGTGTTTATACTTGCACCATTGAGTTCGAGGGTAAAATCTTTATGACACGAAAGTTCATTGTTAATTAAATCATCGGGAAAAATGAAAAACATTATTCAAATATTACTGGCATTTGTACTCATTCATCTTCAATATTTAGGAAATGCACAGGAACTGGACAGTAAAACCCGAAGGGCTGTAAATGTAGAAATATTCAATGTATTGGACTCCTACGAACGCCATGGCCGGCTAACCGATAACCTAAAATATATTGTCCCTGAATTCAAAGAAAAGTTTAAAGCACTGTTTGCTGATAATGCTATGGTATACTGCGATATAGTGTTAGCTAATAAACTCGACTCGCTTGTTTCGGTCAACGAGTATGTCCGTTTAACCGAAATGCTCTATCCAAGGGGTGTTGGAATATCGATGATGGTTGATGAGATATCATTTCCTGAACATATTTCAGAATCGAATTATTCTTCTACTCTCAAGGCTACTAAAATAGTTTCAGGTATTTCAAAATTTGATATCGTACTTGTCGACACATTTCAGTTAGAGGTTAAAGTAAGTTATCAGATTGAAAATAAACAAGTCAATAACCTGATGATTACAAATATTGATGGGCCATTATCAGGGAAATATATCCACATATCCTGCAAGGGAGCCGGGAATAAAAATCCAATCAGGAATGTAATTGTAGATTATTCCGTTAAAGACAAATCCGGGAGCCTAACCACCAACGAGGAAGGAAGAGCAACAATTGAAGATCTGGCATACGACGACAATGTTGAATTATCTGTAAATAGCCGGCAGTTTTATCCGCATAAATCAACCCTGGCTGTAAAGAAATTTTTATCAAACAGAAATTTTAATGAGAATTCAGATCCAAACGTTTATAATATTCTGATGAAAAGTAAATCATGGAATGCCGGGTTAAATGTTCAGCTTGTTAATCCAAGCCTGGAAGCAGGAAACAACCTTTATGTCGATGAGAATATACAGTTTATCACAAATTCCGCAAATTCAGGAATTGGAATATCAGGCTATCTGAACTATGTTATTGGTGCTAAGAATAGAATCGATTGGGGGATAGGCATAGGTTTTATTTTTCAGGTCTTTACTTTTGATTCGAATCTTGATACCCTAAAGTTTTCTTACGATGCTACTGATATCATGGGTAGGGAATATGAACGAAAAGTTTCGTTAAGCAATATTGAAGAATCTGTGGAATTGACCGGATTGGAATTCCCTGTTAGTTTATTTCTTAGGTATGGGATTTCTGAAAAAATTTCTCTGACCACTAATATTGGTGTTTCTGCCGGAATTAATCTGAAGTCAGTTTCGAACTCAACAGCTTATGGATTGTACTCGGGACAATATGGTCCTGAATTTTTAAACATGGAATTTTCCGACGATCGTATTGGCGATTTTGGACTATATGATGTTAACAACAACAAAGAAAATGAGTTGGATTTTGAAACAGGTACTTCACCATTTATCGATATCGGAATGGAATATGCTATTACCGGAACCACTAACTTAAAATTTGGCACAGTTCTATTGCCGGGTATACTAAAGCTTAATGCATCCGAACCTGACGGGGAATTTTCGATCGATAGCAGCAATCTGAATAGTACGGTTGCAGGATATGAAATGCTCGAAGTATCGAAACTGAACTTTTACATTGGTGTTTCAAAAGACTTTTAACAAAATTTATTTATCAAACATAGAAACATGAATCTAACAAAAATACTGATTGCAATTGTGGTTGTAGCAGCCATTGTTGTTTTAGCACGGATACTATTAAAGCCATCGGAGCTTACATGGGTTAACCTTCCGGTACCAGATTGCGATGAGATGGTTATCACGACATCCGTAAAGGGAGGGACAGGAATTTATGAATATTCAATCGATAATGGAAAATATTTCATTCCGGCCGAATCAGGAAAATTAACCATACCAATCGAAAGAGAAGGAGATTATTTTATCCATGTGCGCGATGGTGAAAATGTAATAACACATACACTCACAGTGCCTTGCAGGTTTAAAGCACAACTTGAAGAACGGAATCCCTGCCTCGACGATAAAGTTGATGTAACAACCAGAAGTTATCGTGAAACTGGTGTAGGTGCAGCCGATGGAAAAATTAAATTATCTATAAAAGGAGGATGTACCCCATATAGCGTTTATCTTGATGGGAAATTGCAAAAATCAAGCCTCGCGAAAAATTCCTATACAATTACAGGATTAGCTCCGGGAGGCTACAAACTAAGAATTGAAAGCAAGGAGAAAGAGAATTTTCTTGATATTCCCAATAAAGTTTATGTTGCCGAATACAAAGCCCCGGCACCTAAAATATCGAAAGAAAAACTCGAAAAGCGCATCAATGAGTTTATCGAAGGTGGATTTGAGTACAATGCACGGGTGAAAATCCAACGATACTTTGCCGACGAAAACACCTCGGTCAATTCCGAGATGATTGGAATAACAGCCGAACAGGCTGCGAAACCAATCGATGAATACCTTTCGAGATTAGATTTTCAGAGCGACATAATAAAATGGGTAAAAGTTCTTGAAATCACTTTCGATGATAATAATGATATTAAGACTTACACTGTTCAAGAAATACCGAAATAGCCATGAAAAGATTTATAATTGTTCTGATTTTAGCCGGAGCTTTTTTTCATCTGAATAGTTCCGAAAATACAAACAGGGATGCAAAGAAGTTTCACTTCTTTTATATTTCCTTTTCCGACCTGTCGAACAAAGCCTATGTTATTAATGCCATATCCGATTCATTGTCGAATTTCAATGATGGGAAAGATGAGTTTGTTCTTTTTATCAGCAACGGGAAAAATTCATCGTTTTATAATTCTTCAGGAAGTATAAAAGATATTGTTACTGAACTTAACAACATAAACCCCTATGCCCCAAATTTAAAAAGTGATTTCGATAAGGTAATTAAATACATGGATGAATCAGGGATTATATTTACAAGCGATTCAAATACCCCTCTTGAGTTAAGCTATACAAGCGCATCATTCAATTATTTTCTCGACGAGAAATATCTGAAGGAATGCCAGGGATTATTTTTCCACAGGTTCAATATTATTAATGAATTGAACTATTTGGAGAATAAAAAATATGTCTCATATACTTTCCTGATTGAGAAAAATTCAAGGGAAATGCTTCCAAAACAAGACAGCGATTTTACAATTAAATTTTACACTTTTAATTAATAATTTTGTTATGTATTCAAAAATTTTTGTGAGCTTAATCATTGTTCTATCGATTTGCTTTCAAACCTCAGCCCAAAACGGATTGCCTAAAAGAGCCATAGGAAAACCCAAAATGTTTGACCATCCTACCGAAGACAATATAAAACTTGATTATTTCGATGAAGCAAGTGAATGGTGGCGTGTATTCAGCGATCGTGATGGTAATCCTGTTTATGATAAACCAAACGGAAACGTTATTCAGCACCTGAGTTTTATGCAAAGCTTTGTTGTTGCTGAATATAAAAAGGGATGGATCCATAT
>CAYLZH010000203.1:3574-9491 GCA_964388245.1 uncultured Bacteroidales bacterium | reverse complement strand
GCCTAACCATATCGTGGCCGGCCTGTTCAATTTCCTGTTCAGTTTGTCCGGGCAGATCAAAAATATAATCAATATTAACGCATTCGAATTCTCTTTTTGCAGCTCTTTCAACATTTTTCTTTACCTGATCAACAGAATATGGTCGTTCGATGGCCTTCAAATGACGATCCTGAAGAGCCTCAACACCAATGCTTAAGTATTTCACGCCGAGTGCCTCAATCGTATCAAGGTTTTCATTGGTCAGGTGGTTTGGATGACTCTCCATGTGTATCCGGCACTGCATATTTAAGCGCGTGTAAATATGATTAATCATTTCGCCGAGGCCATGCTCTAACATTGTAGTAGGCGTTCCTCCGCCTATATAAAAACTTGTAACCGGAGTATCAGATAAAATTGATGCATAATTGTCGACCTCTGCCATTACGGCTTTTGCATATCCGTTGCAGGCCTCATGGCTGAACATCTCTTTATTGTAAGGACAATAGGGGCAAATCCGGTTGCAAAACGGGATGTGCAGATACAAACCGATTTCTTTTATGTCATTTAGTTTTTCTGATAATGAATCCATTGAAGGGACCCGGTTATTGAAACAAATTTCGTTTTGCCCGGTGAAATGCCTGCCAATTTGTTTTCTTATAAAATTATAAATCATAATTGAAAGCTTTAGTCTTGAATACAAATTCTGTTCGCATATTCCGAGAACCAATAGATAAATTCAATGGCTTCGCGTTTTGCAGCTTTTATAGTTGGTTTCGACAAAACCTCTGCCGATAACAGGCATTTTTGAAAATATTCCACAATGCAATATTTTGAATGAGGTGTAATTTTATAATATCCTGATGAGGAAGTCATATCAGGCATAATTGCCCTGTTGTTTTCGCTTGAGACCAAGGTGAAGTCTACTCGCAAACTATCTTCATCGAGATTTCTGAGCCAGACCGACTTGTTTTCGAAGAAATGAAACCTTTGATATGTGTAAGCTATCTTGTTCCAGGATTCACCTTTATCTATGAGGATTACTTCGTTTGCCTCTATGGCCAGTGCCCTGATATGCTGATGCTGAAAGACAACATCGATAAGGCACCGGGCATTGGCTTTTATTCGAAAACTGCCATGAAAAGAATAACCCGATCCTGATTCAGTAAATTTATATTGTATACTGTCTCTTTCGTTGGCAGATGTTTGTGCACCAACAAATACGAACAAAATTAATATCAGAATTCTAACCTGATTCATAATGATATGTTTAAAAATACTTAAGGGCATTTCTTATTGCACCTGGTTTTAATTTTAATGTTTGATCAATTTCGGCATAACTTAAATAACCACAATCGTTACACCCTTCACCGTTATTGCTCTCGCGGCAGCATTTGTAGTATTTTCCATCCTCATAAACCTGGCAAACATTCAGGTTCTTTTTCCAATCGTTCCTTATGGCCGATTTTATTCCTGACGTTGAGTTGAGGATTCTATAACGCTTTTTCAAATCGTGTAATTGAATAAGTACATCTCTTTTCGATTCAGTATCAAGGAAAAGCTCATCGTATCCGTAGTAAGGGGTATGAAAATAAAAGAAGCATCCCTTTATTTGCGGGATATGATGAATGTATTCACAAAAACCGGCCAGGTCCTTTCTGTTTATTGAATTAATGGTATAGTTGATATATATTGAAGAATGTTGCGATTGCTTTATGTTTTCAACGATTCGGTCGAAGGATTTTCCTCTAAGCGAGTCGTGGGTTTCTTTTAATCCGTCGATGCTAACAAATACGGTATCGGCTGCTGAGTTTAACTTCAGGGTACCGTTGGTATAAATAATCACGGCAAGAAATCCCTTGTTTTTAGCATAATGGACCACATCTTCCATGTTATGTTCACCATCCTTCCAAAGAAAAGGTTCGCCTCCTTCGAGATAAATACAACGGCCTCCCTGTTGGTAATATTCATCAATCACTTTTTTTGTTTCTTCAAATGTCATTATAGATTCCGGCCGGTCTACGATTGTGCAATGACGGCATCGAAGGTTACATTTGTTATGCAATACAAGTCCGCAAATTAATGGCTGTGCCTTTCCGGTTATCCAGTAATTGGCCAAATACTTTATTCCATAAAAGATATGCTTCATTTGTTTATATTTAATTTTCAATGGTCAGATGTAACATCCAATAGCTTATGGCACAGCTTTTAACAATTGGTCGTGGATAATCATGCTCGTGTGTGTAAAAAATACTTGTCATAGATGTTTCATTTTGCCTTATTTTATTCGAATATACTCATGGTGCTATTGCTGATCCGGCTAATTTAGATACAGTTTTTCGTGATAAAAACCGCATGGCAAAAACCTGAAGCTTATTTGCAAAGCCAGGAATCGCAAGTGCTTTATTTTTCATCAATGCATAATATCCTGCTCTGGCTACTTCTGAAGCACCCATTACAGGGAACAGCAACGATTTTTTCCGTTTATTGAAATCCTGAAAATTCGTTAGAGTCCCACCCGGGCAAAGTGCAGTTACATGAATGCCGGAACCGGCTAACTCCACGGCCAGGGCTTCGGAAAAACTTAGCACAAAGCTCTTTGCTGCGCAATAAATTGCATTAAATGGACCGGGTACAAACGATCCTGTTGAAGTCACATGGAGAATGCCACCTTTACCTTTGTCCAACAAACCGGGCAGGATAAGTTTTGTAAGATGGATATGGTTGATGCACTGCAACTCAATTAGACCTTGTTCTGCCTCCCACGAGGTTTCGGAAAATGCTCCCTTTACATAAAATCCTGCATTATTGATTAGATAATTAATTTTCAGTGACTTTGCCGAAATCTGATTCATAAGTTTTGCAGCACTTCCAGATTTGCTTAAATCGATGGCTATAATCTGAACGTCAGCACGAAACTCTGTCTTTAGATTGTGTGCTGCTTCCTCAAGTCGCTCTATATTTCTCGATATCAGAATTAGATTGTGATTATTTTCAGCAAATAACCTGGCAAATTCGTAGCCGATACCACTCGAAGCTCCTGTTATTAACGTGTAATTCATAGTGATCTGTCCTGGTAAACATTAAATATACTAAAATTCATTTATTTTTAAGCAGGCAGCGTTTTCGAATAAGAGCTATCAAAACCACCATCCATTCTCATCGTTGTGCCTTTGTCACAATCAGAATTTTCGTGTATAACTAATTGTTGGAAGAACAAAAAAGAACTGGCCTCCGTCGTGAAAATAATTTCTCTCCCATTCACTTGTTTTATATTGTTCCGGTGTTCCCGGTTCATCAATTAGCACATATAGTAATCCAATCTGCCAGCTTCTTGGTTTGGCTTTCCTGAGCACCTTAAACCGGACTCCTGCAAGGCCAAAAGCAATTGTATTCATTTTTATGAATAGTTCTTCATAATCGTATTCATAAGGATTAACAGGATCGAAATGTTGTGCTATTCCATAAACATTCATCTGAAAAAGATAGTTTTCTGAAATAAGTGAAACCCTTCTGCTTACACTTACTTTGCCCGATAAAGTAATAGCAGCTTTATGGCCGGTTGCTGATATATCATTTTTGTTTGTAGACCAGAGACCTGCACCAACTGTAAAATTGTTCGACTTATTACCATACGTGTAAATGCCATAAACAAGATTGCCGACATACAAACCGTCCCATGGAAAAAAGAGCAATAAATCGCCAACTGCAAATGATGATTTTTCATTTACAGGTATAGCGTACTGGGAGATAACATAATAAGGGAACAAAAAAGTTGATGTTCCAAATGTCATGCTGAAACGGTCTCCAAATCCATGTTGAACATCGTGGATCATCAAATAATAAGTATTGTAGTAAGTGTCTTTTTTCTTCAATGGATAAGCCGTTGGCGAAAACAGGTACCTGTGTGTAAAGGAATGTTGTTCCATGTCTGATAACACATCTTTGATTTTTGAACTTCCGGGCTCGAATATTAATTGACCTTCCCTGAAAACATCATAGTGGTAGCCAATTACATCGGAAACAGATGAATGGGTTTTAATCCAGTGGCCCTTAGCTTTCATTTCGAAGTAAACGGTATTGTTCGAAACACTATCAATAAAACATGCAACAGAGTCTCCACCTGAAGTGATGATCAGATCATAAGTCTGGCAATGTGCCTGATAGAATCCGATCGTTAACAGTAGTAAAATAAATATCTTTCTCATGGCAATATATTTTAGTTTATGATCTCTTTTGTTTATAATGACCAATGATAAAAAGCACTCCTACCACGATAAACGGGAAAGTGATAGAGGCAATTATGCCCAGGCTCATCCAAACCGATTCATTCATCCTCAGGTTGTGAATAAATACCCACGGGCTAAAGCCGACACCAATTAAAATAAAAATAATTCCACCGATAAGTTCCCATTTCCAGGCAACAATCAGAAATGCAAGTAATATAAACGAGGGAATAAGATGCATGATGAAGGCACCCAGTTTTTGCCAGATTGTGTCGCCATGATCGAAGGCATCCAAAGCAAACAGGCTAACAAACAGAATAGCGAGAATGCAAATAATCCGGGGTAACCAGTAAATTACTTTCGTCGATTTTTTCATTTTACATCGTTTTAAATTATCTGTGATTTTCATTTTTTATTTTAGTCACGAATATAGGAGAGGTGTGAACATTAGTAAAACGGCTAAGTGCAGCATAATAGTCGGATTTTGTGAAATCTACTACTTATAATTAATTTTCAAAATAGGGATCATGAAATTTGCATATTTTGCAAATCAGCAAATGTCTTTTCTGAAATATCAGGAAACAAAAAAGTAGATTTCATTATTTATTAATAAATCCTTATGAAATCCTATGAAGAGCTATAACTAAAAGTATCGCATATAATTTATGCTATCAATAGAAAGCAAATCACTACTTTTAAGTGAAATGATAATTTGATGATAACAACACGAGGTGAACTAAGGAATTATTAATTATACCGCATGTTAAATAGATAACTATTAATATTTTATGTAGCTTTGTTTGTAAATCTGATCACTAAAACTCGATGCAAGGTCAACATATTACATTAACTTACGAATGCAAACAGGGCAAAGAAGCTATAGCTGAAGAGGAAATAAATAGCTATATCCTTCAATAGATTGTTGAAAGGCAAATTTCTCCCGGTCAGCAAAACCAAAGGATTAATGCGATTAACCCCGTATGATTTATATTATGACTTTTTATTACACATATGTTTAATGAGCTTAAAAGATGGAAATTTCTATACAGGAATTACCTCAAATCTAAGAAATCGTTTTTCAGAACATGCTGAAGGCAAAGTTTATTCAACAAAACACAGAAGACCATTAAAACTAATTTACTTTAAAGGGTGTTTAACGAGGTCTGATGCAACACGTCGTGGGCAATGCTAAATACTACAAATAACCGTCAATGATGATATTATTTGATACTGAACTAACAAAACACAAAATTAGAAAAATACTTTTTACCATATTGCTACTGATTTGCTTTTCTCAACTGAATGCACAAGAATGGGCATTGCAAGCAGGAGGAACTTTTAATGACCAGGGTACTTCAATTATTTCTGACAAGAATGGACACATATATGCGACAGGTTTTTTTTCTTCAATCGCAACTTTCGGGACAACTACTTTATCGAGTACTGGTTCATACGATGGCTACCTGGCTAAATATGACACATCTGGAAATTTTATTTGGGCAAAAAGATTTGGTGGCATAGGCTCAGATTATCCATATATTATTACAGTTGACAATAATGACAATGTTGTTATTGCCGGAGCTTTTAGAAATGCAAATACGATTACGATTGATTCTACAACTATTACTACTAACAATAATTTCGACAATTATTTTGTTGCAAAATTTAATACAAACGGCAATGTAATTTGGGCAATCGGAAATGAAGGTTACTTG
>CAYLZH010000203.1:0-3564 GCA_964388245.1 uncultured Bacteroidales bacterium | reverse complement strand
GCTATTGACCAGCAAAATAACATTGATATAATTGGCACAATGGCTTCTCCATGTATTTTTGGAACTGATACAATTACTCCTTATTATTATGGACCAATGGGGCAGGAATTTAATAGCTGGGACATCATTCTATCTCAATATTCAGCAACAGGTAATTTAAATTGGGCAAAGAATGCAGGAGGTTACGGAACAGATTATGGTAATTCAATTTCAACAGATACCAATAATAACATTTACATAACAGGAAGTATTGATAGCGTAGCTTACTTTGATACATCACTGCAAAACACAGTCAACAATGCATATGGTTACTATGATGTCTTTGTTGCCAGAATGAATATGTCAGGGGATTTTTCATGGGTTTATAATTTTGGAGGCGAAACATCTTCTTCAATGGGCGAGAGAATAAATATTTATAATAATCAGCTATATTTTGCAGGACACTTTACAAATAATGTCATTCTTGGTCAAGATACAATAACTGGTTCTTTTGAGACTTTCACTTCCAAACTAGACACTTTATTAAATTTTTCATGGTCAAGAAAAACAGGTGGCGCCTGGATTGAAGGTTTAGATATAGACCAGAATGAAAATATATTTTTTACTGGAGTATTTAAAGACACAGCATTTTTTGGTGTGGATACTTTAATCACGAATTCCAACTACAATACTTTCATTTCTAAAATTGATTCTAATGGTTTGTTCATTTGGTCAAAACAAGGCGGAGGAAAATATGATGATTGGAGTAAATCACTGTGTCTTGATGAAAACGGAAACATTTATATTACTGGCCGATTCGAAGATACAGCCAAGTTTGGATCTTATACATTAATCGCAAATCCTTATTATAGATATGATATTTTTATTACAAAATACAGTTCAAATGAATCTTTAGCTATAATTCCTGAAATAATTGTTCAGCCAATAAATGACTTAATGCTTTTTCCAAATCCAACTAACGGAATATTTACAATTCGTTCTTCAACAGCAATTTCACAGATCGAAATTATTAACTTACTTGGCGAAAAAATTTATTTCTCAAAAATGAATTCTCCAAAAACCATAATACGTTTAGAAAATCAACAACAAGGCATTTATTTAGTCCGAGTATTTTATACTGACAACAATATAATCACCAGTAAATTAATCATTAATAAATTTAGATAAAAGAAGTACATACCCACAACAACTAAGCGTCCTGCCTGCTTGTAAAGCAGTAGCTGGATGCAGTGTTGACAACTTGTCCCAGACCTTAGTCGGGAAAACCGGATTTGGCTATATGGGGATTGATGTTGGTGAATTATTCCTCCCAAGGATGGTTGGTTTATTTTCTATTTCATTACACGGTGCTGTGTTGCAACTTTCCAGTGCGTTAGCAGCCGGATATATCGCTACAATTTTTATGGTCATATACTCCAGCGATCAATTTTCAAGACTATGACAAAACATTTCCCCGTGGCGCCGATTTGTAATAGGTGCTTAATAAACATATTTGATCCGAATTACAAATTCGAATCAGCGTGGGCTATTTTCAACGGCAGAAATGGAGGGAAGATTTAGCAAAAGAATGTAGGCAAATCACTACATTTGTAAAAAATGAAACGAAAACGAACAGCCGGGTTTCCCTTCGCCGGGAGAGCCTTATAAGTGCCTGAGCCGTATGCGGTGAAAGTCGCACGTACGGTTCTTAGGGGGCGTAAGCTACCCGGTAGCACAATACCTAACCTTCCCTTACCCCGACTGATCATAGTCCCGCCTTATAATCAATATGCTAAAGGTAAAACTGCCTGGCTGAGAATCGTTGGGGCTTTAATTGGTCAATTTTGGGAACTACGTCCTAATTGGTTAACTTTACATCGGAAGGACTGAGCCGAACACCGTAGCATAGCCTATCCCTGAAATGAAGAACAGGCCATCTACTTATCGTTACCTGCAAGCTAAATAAAGATGGAATCAAACCTTCTTTATGGTTTGAAGTCTAATAATTAAAAATACGACATGAAAATGAAAATTCGCATAATATTACTTGCCATTTTGCTTGCTCCAATGTGGAGTTACAGTCAGAGCAAAAGCATAAAGAATAATCCTTTGTATCTTATAATTGTTTCAAATGAATATGCTAACAGCCCCTCTTTACAATTGTTTGAAGATTTTCGGGAGCTGGATTTTATTGTTCAAACAGCAACAGGAACAAGTATTGGTGCGACCAAGGATGATTATAGAAACTACATACGGAGCTTAATGCCAGATTATGTATTGCTTGTTGGGAAATATGGTGATTTTCCTGTACATGTTATCAATTATTCTGATACAGTTGAGAGTTATAACTATTATGTGGCTTCTTCGTTAACAGGTCATCCTACGCCAGACATCCCTTTAGGTTTATTTTTTGCTGAAAATGAAACAGAACTGGCCAATATCATAAATAAAACCATAAGCTACGAAGACAATCTATCATCCTATCCAAAAAAATATTATGCTCATGCTGGTAGTATTGAAGTACTTCCCCCATGGCCTGTTGTCGAATTCAATGAAGAAATATTAACAGAAATGAATGACAGATATTTTGGACCCAATGGATACGATTATACTCTGGCAACGGCTAATGACAATACTCCCAATGACGCATGGACAGATATAAACATGATAAACAATGGTATTCACTTCATGATTTATCATGGTCACGGTAATATTCATAAATGGAGTTTTGGGATGGGCGTTCTCGGTCTTCCGCAGTTAAATAATACAATTTATCCTGTAATACTTTCATTTTCTTGCCTAACAGGTACATTTAGTGGAGAAGCTAATGGAATAACAAACGATTGTTTTTCACAAAGTATGGTTGCGAATGAACATGGTGCCGTGGCATTTTTAGGTTCTTTTAATAAATCTGGTAGAGGAATGAACCTTTTATTGGAGGGTATAGTAAACGGTTTTTTTAATGATAGTATTACTAACAGATTGGGTGATGCATTGGTTCATGGTTTTTCCAATACCACGAACACAAATACTGTTAACAATTACTACCCAACGGTATTCTTGACCGAAAGGATTCGAACCGCTTGGCAGTTTCACCTTTTTGGCGACCCAGCTCTTTTGATAAAAGAGGATACTTCTGCGAATTATCGCGATATATTTCAAAACAATGATATGGTTAAAATATGGCCAAATCCAGCAAGTAATTATTTGAAAATTGATATAAATTCAAAATATGCACAATTTGAATGTACAATATATGCATTAAATGGGCGAGTGTTGTTTAAAGCAATAAATGAGACAGAGTTAAAAATATCTAACTTAAAAAGCGGATATTATCTTGTAAAGATTAAATTTAACGAGAAAATATTTATTGGAAAATTTATTAAACTATAAGAATTGCCAGCATGTAACAACTAAGCGTCCTGACTGCTTGTAAAGCAGTAGCTGGATGCAGTGTTAACAGCCTGTCCCGTACCTTGGTCGGGAAAACCGGATTTGGCTATATGGGGATTGATGTTTGTGGATTACCCCCCCCAAGGCAATGTCATTAAGTTAAGGATTATTTCTCTGATAATCTGTAAGTAA
>CAYLZH010000202.1:0-9529 GCA_964388245.1 uncultured Bacteroidales bacterium | reverse complement strand
AGAACCCGTTCGACCTTGTTCAGTTGCCAGCGCAACAGGAGGCCGAAAAAGTTTTCCTCCAGCCCGGTGAGGTTGAAAAACTGGTGGCCACACCGTTCCCTTCACACCCTGATTTGCGCTTCGGTTTTCTGATTTCCTGTTTTACAGGATTACGTGTTTCCGATGTCAGAAACCTAAAATGGGGCGATATGACCAATTTAAAAGAAGCGGACGGATCACTAACCACTTTGATGAAGATAAAACCCATTAAAACAGAAAAGGAGTTCGATAAAACCCTTATTGTACCATTGACAGATTCGGCAGTCAAAGTACTTGACCTGGTGAGGGCTACGCGTAAATCTGCTCCTAAAAATAGCGACCATGTCTTCGACCATTTGCCCAGTGAGCGTAATAGCAGAAGTCTACTAAAGCTTTGGGTGGCAAGGTCGGGCATAAAAAAAAATGTCCATTTTCATTCGGGAAGGCATACCTTTGCCACTTTGTGCATCCTCTATGGTATTGATATATATACAACCAGTAAGTTGTTGGGACATAGCAGTGTAAAGAGGACAGAGGTGTATGCCAAACTGATGGATAGTACGAAACAGCAGGAAATATTAAAATTGCCCGAACTGTAAGAAACTATAACTACAGGATTTTACAGGTTTTACAGACATTTACAGGATTTTGCAAACAAATATCAAAGAATACATAGATAATGACAGGATTGGACAGTACGATCAGTGAGAGGATAGACAGGTTTTATAATAGGCTATTGAAGTCGTATGAATACAGGATGGAGGCTGCAAGGGACAAGAATTATGCACACAATCAGTTCTTGACATGGGCAAAAGCTAATTCTGTTGTAATTAAGGAATTGAATGAGGACTATAACCATTTCTGTAGTATTCTTGACGAAAGCTACAAACTGGGTAAACCATTATTACCAGCCATCAAAAAATTCAGGATGCAATATGAACCGGGCATTGAGGGCTTTTATCAAATGGATGGCGAACTCGACAGGTTTTTACATGGCTTTGATTCCGTGGAAGATGAAAATGAAGGGACAATTAACCTGGGCAAATCAAAAAAGCAATTGCACGAACTTAGTGATTTTCAATTGGCTTGTTTGTTTGCTGACCAAAAAGCAAAGGATCAGTTTTACGAATTTCTTAACTCAAATGAGCCTATCGAAAAATCCAATGAACCTGACAGGAAAAATGAAAACTACAGGGAAAACACAGAAAAGAACAAGGATTTTACAACCTCACGGCAGGTTTTGGCAATACATTTCCTGATGAAATACATCCATGTTCGGGATACCGACAAGAGCGAGATCGCACGTTTTGTGCAGTTTTTGACCGGAAAAAACTATGACAATATTTATAAGAAAGTATTAAGCCCGTACAGCCACAACAACAAAACCTTTAAGCAGGATCTTCGGTTTGTACGTGAGTATTTTGAAAAGCTAAACCTACAGGAGTTGGTTAGGATGATTAATAATGAGATTGAATGTGAGGTTTAAAACTGGATGATAGATTATATAATTGTTTTGGAATTTGAATCCTAAATCTATTCAAAATGTTTTTGATACAAAAAAAATAGTTTCATTTTGATAGGTAGGAAAACCTTTTTCTCTAAGTAGTATAGAGAAACACTTAATAAAGCCTTACAGTTAAAGTGAAATCTAATTATTTGAAAAATTGCATTATCCCAATTATGTAATAATCTGTTAATTACAAATGATGACAAATTGTAAACAATTTAATTTTTCATTATAAAAGTGTGTGAATTTTTTGTAATTTTACGGATAGAATCATTGAATTAATTTTTAGGAGAGTTTTTCATAATCCATTGAATACTACCTTACAAAGGTATCTCTAAATTTATAGAATAATTACCGTAATACATTATTACTATGAAAACCAGGATATTAATTTTAATCTGCTTGTTTTATATTTCAAATAGTTTAGTAGCACAAGATTTAACTTATAATTGGGTTGTTGGAATTGGTGGAACTAATTATGAAGAATCAAAATCTATAGTCACTGATAATGCTGGAAACATCTATTTTACAGGATATTTCGAAGGTATCGTTGATTTTGATCCAGGCAGTGGTATAAATAATCTAACCTCAAATGGTTTAAGCGAAACTGATCTCTTTATCGTGAAATTAGATGCTTCTGGTAATCTTGCGTGGGCAAGAAATACAGGAGGAATTTATGCCGAATATTCCTATTCTATGACATACGATAGCCAAGGATATATATATATAACAGGTGTGTTCTATGATACAGCGGACTTTGACCCAGGTCCTGGTACATATAATTTAATTGGACATGGGGGAAGTACAGATGCTTTTGTATTAAAATTAGATACTTCAGGAAATTTTGTTTGGGCAAAAAGTTTTGGTGGCTTATACACTACCAGGAGTTATTCAATTGTTACCGATGAATCAGGAAATGTGTGTGTGACAGGTTGGTTCAAAGGTAGTGTCGATTTTGATCCAGGCAATAATACCTATGATCTTACCAGTAATGGAAATTATGATATCTTCATATTGAAATTAGATGCAGCAGGTAATTTTCTTTGGGCAAAGACATTAGGAGGCGCTGGTTCTGATTATGGATATTCTATAGCAGTGGATGATAGCGGAAATGTATATTCAACCGGGCAGTTTAGTGGTTATATTGATTTAGATCCAGGTAATGGAACACATTATACTGTTGCTTATGGCGATGACGATATCTTTGTTTTAAAATTAGATGCCCTCGGAAATTATGTTTGGGCTAAACACATGGGTGGTAATTCTGAGACCTCAGGAATGTCAATGGTACTTGATCATATCGGATATATATATATAACTGGATATTTTCAGGGAACCACTGATTTTGATCCAAGCTCAAATCAATATAATTTAAGTTCAAATGGAACATGGGACATATTTGTTTTAAAATTAGATAACTACGGTAATTTAATTTGGGCAAAGAAAATGGGTGGAAACAACAATGATTTTGGCTATTCACTTGTGCTTGATGCATCCGGGCATGTTTATACCACAGGAAAGTTTTCCAATACTGTTGATTTTGATCCGGGTAATGGGACTTTTAATTTAACTAGTAACGGCCAATATGATATTTTTATTTCAAAGCTAGATTCATCAGGCAATTTTATAGGTGCTTATAAAATTGGTTCAACATTAGAAGATGTAAGCTCGTGTATTGCCAATGATGTTAATGGGAACATATATATTACGGGATATTTCCGGGAAACTATTGATTTTAATCCTGGCAATGGTATCGCTAATTTAAGTTCAAATGGATTTACAGATATTTTTGTCTTGAAGTTTACACAGCTGCAAGCTGATTTTATTGCCAGTATTACGTCTGTTGTAGTTGGTGACACGATTTACTTTTCTGACCTTTCAATTGGGGAACCAACAAGTTGGGTATGGAATTTTGGTGATGGAGCGACAAGTAATAGTCAAAGTCCATTCCACATGTACCAGACATCTGGAGACTATACAGTTTCATTAGATATATCTAATGGAAATGAGAGTAGTACAATGATCAAGCAGAATTATATTTCAGTAATTGATCAGATTGCCATAGGGTATACCCAGCAAAATGTAAATTGCTTTAATGGTTCAGATGGTATGATCGATTTGAATGTATCCGGGATATATCCACCATTTGTTTATACCTGGTCAAATGGCTCTACACAAGAAGACCTTGATAATTTAGCAGTTGGTTGGTATCACGTTACTGTTACGGATAATACTGGGTTGTCAGTTGTTGATTCAATTCTTTTAAGCCAGCCAAATGAAATGATTATTACAGCATTCATAGAAAATATAAGTAACCAAATGGCAACAGGCTCAATAAATGTAAGTGTATTAGGTGGAACACCACCATATGATTTCCTTTGGAGCAATAATTCAACATCAAATCCATTAATTGTTAACGATGCAGGAACTTATAATCTCACTGTGACAGATAATCATTCATGTACTTTAGATACAGCTTTTCAGGTTCTTATAGGCATTCATGAAATAAACATTGTGAATTCCTTTACTATTTTTCCCAATCCCTTCTCCAATTTTATGCAAGTTAAATATAGTTTGTCACATCCCACAAAAATTCAACTAGCAATTTTTTCTACTGATGGTCATCTTGTTTCTATTTTGGAAGAAGGGAATAAAAATACTGGGGACCACCAGGTAATATGGGGTGTTAATAATATTAAAAATACTCAACATTCATCAGGTATTTATTTCTTAAAACTTAGAACAACGGATGAAATATTCATTCACAAGGTTGTACTGAATAGAAACTAGACAATTAGTAATAATTTGGGATTACAGAGCATAAATATTTTGAATCTACTTTCTACTCTAATAAGTATTTTGGCAGATCAGAGTCCAATAGATATATTATTGTTTCTACTCTTTACTTCTGGTTATAATATTCCTAGACAAATTTTTAATTATTGATAGGTTTACATCTTCGATAAATCAATCTTTTTTGAATAAAAATAGCTTAAGTCCTTAACAGCAGAATTACTATTATTATTGATCGCATTTACGCTTTGAATAATATCAGGTTACCCATCGGGTAACCCATAGGTGCATATCGACCACATATTTGCGGGGTAACAAAAAACAATGCAAAATGGAAAACCTAGTATTTACACAATTATCGGTTGATGAAGTTCGCAGGATGCTCAGGGAAGAGATAAAAGGGGCATTGACAGAGGCAATGCCCACAAAAGAACCAATAGAAAAGGAAATTTATTTGAACATCCAACAGGTGTCTGAATTAATCAACCTGGCAGTCCCTACAATATATGGTTTGGTCCACCGGAGGCAAATCCCATTTATCAAAAGAGGAAAGAAATTGCTGTTCGAGAAGGATGGGATAAGCCAGTGGCTGCAAAAATCTCGAAAGAAAACATTGTCGGAAATCCAAAAGGATGCAGATGAATACCTGAGTAAATGATAATTGCCCCGATGGGTAAGAGTATGTCAAATGATTAATTCATCCTTTTTCTAACATTCGCTGGGGTATCACCCATCCTGGCAAGTTAAAACATGCAGCACTGGCAATGAACCTTTTGGAGGAAGTTAAATCGATCAACATCAAACACCTGATAGAGCGGGAAACAAATGCGAAGTTCACTGCACGGAACCAGCTTCCCGAATGCCCGTTTTGTGGAAGTGGTACAGGGAAGAACAAATCCTCCGCTTTTTCTATTCATACTGAAAAAAACTTCTACAAATGCTTTTCTTGTGGTTCGCAGGGAACGACTATCGATTTTATCCTTAACAAACAACAGGGCTGGGACAGTAAAATGGCTGTCAGGTACTTGAACAAAACTTACCTGAACAGGAAATTGCACGTACCAAAACCAATACGCGAACTCACCTCCTTACAAAAAATGATATTTGCCATTAAGAACAATCCGGTTGAGAAAGCAACCTCATACCTTCAAAGCAGGAAAATCGACACCAATCTGCTACCCGATGGCAGTTATTTTTACGACAAGCTACAGAATTCCGTGGTATTCCTCGATTCGGCACAAAAACTGATCAACAGGAGGATAATCACCCCTACTCCTTCCACACCAAAAGCCAAGAACATTGGAACTTTGAACGGTAGCATTTACGACGCACTTTTCAAGCCTTCGCTCGATACGGTATTTCTGCACGAAGGTGTTATCAATACCCTCTCCATGTCCTCGTATTCAGGCATCGCCATATTTTCGAGCGAAAACAAGATCAGAAACCTTTCGGTGTTGAAAAGGTACATTACCCGAAAACATGTGGTGATTGCCTTCGACAACGACGATGCAGGGATCAGGTGCAGTGAATACTATCAGGGCTTGATCCTTTCGGGCAGGTTCGACATCAAATCTCTGAAACGCTTGGTGCTCCCACCGGACATGGATATTAATGACTTGTTGGTAGTAAACTCACTGAAAACTTATTTCAACAACAAAAGCCATTTTCAACTGGTCTGGGAGGATATTGCTTCGAAACCCATTGCTATGGACAGTGAGGACAAACTTGCGGACAACGAGGAATACTACTTCTACAAAGAGAACGGATGCTACTTTTCGAAAGAAACCTTCAGGGGAAAACCGGTTACCAAGAAACTGTCCAATTTCACGATGGAAATTATCTACCATCTGGTGAATGGGACAAAGGACAGCAGCAGGATAATAAAGTTCCAGCGTCACTCGAAAGAGATCGTTGTGGAAGAACTGTTTAGTTCGGAACTTAACCTTGAAAGATTCAAGAAGATCATCCGCAGCATTTCGGGTAAAGGGCTTTCTTTTTTCGGATCGACGGCACAGTTGGAATACATCCTGGCCTACCTTCAAGATTGGGAGAAAAAAGCCGAGGCCATCACCCAACTGGGTTACCAGCCTGCATCCGGGAATTATTGCTTTTCGGATGCAATTATAACCAGGAAAAACCAAATGTTTTATCCCGACAAGCTTGGCATTGTTGATACGGGAGCGGATAACAAGTATTATTTGCCTGCGGGCTCCTTTACAAACCAAAACAACGAAGCGTACCGGTCGCAACGAAGGTTTGCTTTTAAGGAAGGGGCAATGGATTTTGAAAAATGGGCTGGTCTCATCCAAAAAGCCTATGGACTAAATGGGGCTATAGGTGTCTCCTTTGTCATCCTTGCCCTATTCAGGGATTATGTGATGCGGGAAACCGGATTCTTCCCCTTTCTGTTCCTGTTCGGGGACCAAGGTGCGGGCAAGTCGAACTTTATCAACTTTTTTCTGCGCCTATTTGGTGAACCTGGAAATGGCATCTCATTGTTGAACTCGACGGACAAGGGCTTCTCCCGGTCACTAACACAACGAAAAAATGCACTCTATTACCTAAAGGAATACACCAATGCAATCGACAGGAAAACGGTGGATATTTTTAAAACGGGCTATGATGGCGAGTTGTACACGATGGCACAAAAGTCGAACGACACAAAAACCGTGACTCTGGAGATTTCATCAGCTTGTATGGTGGATGGGAATGAGCTACCAACCTCGGCGGCTGCTCTGTTTTCCAGAATGATCGTCCTTCATTTCGAGAGCAATAAGTTCACCGACGAATCCACCCAAGCATACAAATCCTTACTCAACAACCGCGACCGTGGATTTGGACAAGTTACAAGGGAAATCCATCAACATAGGAAGAATTTTGAAAAGAGTTTTTGTACCGTTTTCGAAAACATATTTGAAGAACTAAAAACCAATAAAGCAAATGGATTATCGGTTTCTGATAGGCAGTTCCGGCATATGGCCTTGATCCTCTCACCCATAAAAATACTGGATCAATGCCTGACGTTCCCAATTTCGTACAGCGACTTTTCCGAGAAGGTGATACAAAGCTTCAAAATACAGGAGGAGCTGAGTAACGAAATAAAGGATGTGACCATCTTCTGGGAATCCATTGCCTTTAAGATAAGTGGCCGACACCCTGAAATAAAAGAAAACGTTCACTATCAAAAAGATGTATTGAAAGAAGTACTGTATTTGAAATACCGATTGGTTTATCCTTTCTATGCGGAATATGTAAAGAAAAACAACCTCCGCTTACTGGATCCCCACTCTCTGAAAGAACTCCTGACCTCCTCCAGCAATAAATCCTTTGTCCCCAACAAGAGTCAGCAAACAAGGCTGGGGAAAGCTTACACCAAGAAGAATTTTGGCAGCTGTTATATGTTCAGGTTTCAGTCGGCTACCGATCAACGTGGGATCGTTATCAGCGACGTAGAACTTGACATGTAATCTTTCTTTGGCCAACATTCTATTAACTAATCACCAGCCGTAAAGAATGCAAACCAAGCAAACCTTATAAGCCCCTTGTGGTAACCAATTCATTAATTGTTTTTTACCAGTCAATAATCAGTTGAAACTGTTTGCATTTAACTTCTCTTAATTTTCACAAGGTTTACATACTCCCCAAATAGGTTAACATTGATATCCCTGAGAATGTAAACCTGTACCTGTTTGAGTTACTGCGAAATACAATCGAGGTTTACATGGTTTACAAAGTTTACATTGTTTTTTCTGCTTCTGATGGGACTGTCACTAAATTGCTTGTATCGACGTATGTTATTGCTCAAAATGGAGTTCCCAAACCAAAACCAAAAATTGTATGTAAGCTATGTAAACCTTGTAAACCTATAACCTTAATCTATTCATTCATTGTTTTTTATGGGTTTACATTGGGTTTACGTGGTTTACATTAATGCTTCGATGTAATGGTGTTATTGTTCGAAAATACAATATTGACTTTGGAGTGTGATTGAATTATTTCATCTATCTTTCGTTAAGATAGCCTCTTCTTTTCTTCGTATTGTTAGTAATCAGATCATCTATTTCCCAAAGATCACATCCTGTTTCAGTAGCTAACATTTTAAATATGTGTGAAGCTGAATGAACGTTGAATTTTCTACCGAAAAGGGAATTCAGGTATTCCAAGACTTTTTTATTGGTTATTATCACATTCTGCCCCATAATCTTTTGCATTTTTTGTAGGGCTGTTGCTGAGTAGTAGATTCCATACTTGTCAATTTCAAGAATATCAACTTCCTGAATCCAATTAATAAATCGATCTCTATCATTGTTTCCTGTATATTGGTGTAGTTCATAATAAAGATATTCAACTAGTTCAGGTAAAAAGGTGGGATATCTCAATTTATTTTCTGGCAAGTATTTCTTCCAGAACTCAACACTTGATTTGTATTTGCCAAGAAATGCTCTAACACCCAGTAGATTATTAATTGTTGGGAAGCGATAGTAAAGTCTATGAAAGACAATATGAGCTTTTGAACCTGCAATTCCAGAAGCAATTAGCGCATAAAGCACAAAGAACATCAATAAATCAATCTTAGATGTTGGTATTCCATAAACCAGGGACGCGGGCTCTTTAACGCTCCGGTTTATAAAACCGAAATTGGTATCAATCTCATTCTTTAATATTGTTAAATTCTTTTCGCTAATCAAATCATTAATTGGTGAAGATACAATAATTTGGAATTGTTGCTGGGTCTCAGTATCTTGATCTAGGTCTTGTACCCGTTTAATCTTTTAAGCAACGAACTCCCAATCCAGAGCCCTTGGGATAAGCATACCGATAAATCTGGTCAGAATAGTGATAAAAATCTCGTGTCCATGCTTCTACACCAATATCACTTGAAGTCCAAAATAATATGTTTTCTGTCATATTATTGAAGGTTGTATTTGTACTTCTATACCCTCCAGGTAATGTCGTGAAACCATATATATCAAGACCATTGCCATTATTATACCACCCAGATATAGATTTTAGATTTGTTCCAGCATCAGTACCTCTCCAGCCAGTTGTTATACACGAGACAGTCCCTATATCAACTTCATTTTCGAGGACACACCAATCATTGTCAGAAGGAAGATGCCATCCAGCAGGACAGGCTATGGTAGCAGTTTGCCAAGTATATAATCTACCATAAGTATTACAATTCGCTGCAATGTTATTATAACACCAACT
>CAYLZH010000201.1:0-9550 GCA_964388245.1 uncultured Bacteroidales bacterium | reverse complement strand
TTACGACCTCCTAAATTATAACAATTGTACACAAAATGAGCTTAATGCCTACCGAAAGCTTTCGGTATTGCTTTCTATAATGGTAAATGCCGATACTAAATTAAAGTGGCTTTAGAAGTGGAGTGGAACAAAGAATGGATCATTTAAAATTGCAGACGGTATTAGTAATAATCCATTTAATAATATATAAACTGGATTTTGGCTTCATCTTACCTCGTTTCCACGCACACCTGTAAAATGTATTCATTTATCTGGAATAGTTATACGTCCACGTGGCTTACTCAAAGTAATTTTGCTTCGTAAACTTTTAATAAATATAATCATGAAAACAGTTTTAATAACGGGAGCAAGCACAGGGATAGGCCGTGCCACTGCTATTTATTTTCAGGAAAAAGGTTGGAATGTAATTGCTACAATGCGAACCCCTGAGAAAGAAGAAGAATTGATCCATTTGGATAATATGTTGGTTACCAAATTGGACGTTACTGATTTGAAGACGATAAACAGTGCCATTGAAAAAGGAATCTCAACATTTGGGAAAATTGATGTATTGGTTAACAATGCCGGTTACGGTGCTTATGGCCCGTTGGAAACTTTTCCACGCGAAAACATTATTCGCCAGTTTAACACAAATGTGATTGGCCTATTGGATGTAACTCGTGCAATCACACCTCATTTTCGTGAAAATAAAGATGGCGTGATCATTAACATATCGTCAGTTGGTGGCAAAGTAACTTTCCCGTTCGGGTCACTTTACCATGGAACCAAATTTGCAGTTGAAGGAATTACCGAATCACTGGTTTTTGAAATGGAGCAGATTGGTGTTAAGGCCAAGATCGTTGAACCAGGAAGCATTGCAACTGATTTTGGTGGTCGTTCTTTCGACTTTCAGAATGATGAAAACGTTGCAGAATATCAACCAATGGTTCAGGCTATGTTAAAAGCATTAGGAGCCGTATTTAATGATACCAGCCGCGTAGCACCGGCATCGGTATGTGCTGAAGTAATTTATGAAGCAGCCACCGATGGCAAAAACCAAATCCGCTATACAGCTGGTTATGACGCCGAAATGTTTTTAGCTGCCAAATCCGAAAACACCGATGAAGATTACATTGCTGATATCAAGCAGCAATTTGGGTTATAGTATTAGGTTTAATGGGGGAAATGACGAAGGGTTGGTTTGGGAAAATCAGCCCTTTGTTTTCACAATATTTCTTGTTTGCCTGTAAAATATATTAGATAATCTGGAATAGATATACAATGGCTCCCTGGTGAGGGACTACTTTTGCGTCATGAATAACAAAAACGATAACAAATGAAATTTTTACCTTATATAATGCTCATCACTTTCCTGGCTCTTTTAGTAACCTCTGTGATTTACCTTTCGCGTAGGTTTGCCTGGTTTTCCGGAGTCGACCACACATGGCCATTTTATATTGGCTTTTCGCTACTGCCAGTATTTTTTATTGCTGCTGGCATCGTATTTACCAATGCTACCGGCACGGCAGAACATATTGTATACAAGATAGCCTCCGTAACAATGGGTGTTTATTTATTCCTGTTGATGTCGGTGTTGGTTGTACACCTGACCAATATGTTTTTAAAACTATCTCCGGCAATGTTCGGGATGGTAAGCTTGGGGCTTACCTTGTTGATTTCGGTGTATGGTTACTGGAACAGTACAAATATTCGAAATACGAAACTGGAAATTCCAGTCGATGGATTGACCCAGGAGATCAAGGCTGTTCACCTATCGGATATCCACATCGGGCATTTCCGAACCAATGGTTTCCTTCAGGATATTGTAGATAAAACGAATGCTGCTAAGCCCGATGTCGTTTTCATGACCGGTGACTATCTCGATAGTAAATATGCCCTTCAGAGCAAATATTTCAATCCTTTAAAAAAGCTAATGGCTCCTGTCTATTCAGTTGATGGCAACCACGATTATGCAACCCACAACGATAGTATAACGACCCTAATGCGTCAAGCAGGTGTTCAGGTGCTCCAGAATGATGTGAAAAGCATTAAGGGATTGCAAATTGTAGGGCTAAACCACATGACTGCCGACCGCTCTTCTTTTGATGTTCATGCTTCGGGACACAAACCTACCATCCAGGAAGTCTTACCCAAATTAAACATTGACCAGGACAAACCGTCGGTCCTCCTACATCATGCACCCAATGGAATTCAATATGCTGAAAAGGCAGGCATCGATCTCTACCTGGCCGGGCATACCCATGCCGGACAAATATTTCCGTTCAATCTGTTTGCGAAACTCCTGTTCGATTTCAATCGTGGATTGCACAGTTTCAAGAACACAAAGATATTCGTCTCGGAAGGAATAGGTACTTTTGGTCCTCCGTTCAGAATCGGAACCAGGAGTGAAATTGTGGAGATCAGGTTAGTGCCAAACTAATTGTATATCTTTACTTATAAATTTAATTTAAATGAACGACATATTTCGAATTTCTACAATTAGCCAGGCGCATGAGCTATTTGGATTGGATAAGCCAAAACATCCCCTGGTAACTGTTTATAAGCATAAAGAAATGACTCCAAACTTTGATTTGGTAGGTAAAACCCTGGCCATAGATCTTTATCATGTGATGTTCAAAGACTGCAAGTCGGGATCGTTTCAATACGGGCGCAATACTTACGACTTTCACGAGGGAACCTTGCTATTTACAAAGCCAGGACAAGTGATAACTATTCCGGAGTGGGAGCATGACCTGAAACAAAATATGGAAACAACGGGTTGGTCTGTTCTATTTCACCCTGACCTGATCCGTAAATCGGAACTGGGAAGAACCATTGACAATTACTCCTTTTTCTCCTACGATGTAAACGAAGCCCTGCACATATCGGATGACGAAAAAAAAACAATAGCCGATCTTCGCGATAAAATTGTTAAAGAATACAGTCTTAATATCGATAAGCACAGCCAGAAGCTTATCATTTCAAATATCGAAATTTTGCTTGACTATTGCACCCGCTACTACGACCGGCAATTCTATACACGAAGCAATTTGAACAAGGACATTGTAACACGCTTTGAACAACTACTAAAGAGTTATTACAGTTCGGGTAAACCTCTTGATACAGGACTCCCTTCTGTAAGTTATTGCGGTGAAGAGCTTAATCTGTCGAGTAATTATTTGAGTGATTTACTTAAGAAAGAAACCGGTCGTAATGCGCAAGAACACATCCATTTCTTTGTAGTAGATAAAGCGAAAACACAACTTTTAAATTCAGTAGAATCCATCAGTCAGATTGCTTACGGTCTGGGCTTCGAATACCCCCAACATTTCAGTAAGGTGTTTAAGAAGAAAGTGGGAATGAGCCCTGCGGAATACCGAAATGTGAATTAAATTTCTATATACGAATCATAAAGGGTAAATCAGCATAAGTTGGTTTACCCTTTTTTGTATATAAGGAATATGTATTCATCAATGCGGAATATGTTTATGTAGGCACAAGTTGACCACCTTAGTTTTGCAGTGTAAACTTTTAAAACCAGAAAACGATGAAACACATTAAATTATCAATTAGCTTACTGTTGGCTGCATTACTATTCTCATCGTGTGGATCGATGGTATCCAACATGATGATAAAGCCGGGAAAATCGCCGGTATTCGAAACGCCTGAAAAATATGGATTGGAATACGAGGATGTGACTTTTAAAACCAGCGATGGGGTTGAACTTTCAGGATGGTTAGTTAAATCCAATAATAACGATAAAGTAATCATCCAGTCCCATTTTGGTGTACAATGCTCACGGAGCGGATTTACTCAGGATGGAAAGGGAATGATGAAAAACACCCTTTGGACCGACGACATTCACTTTCTTGAACAGACAGAATATTTAACTGATGCAGGATATTCGGTGTTGATGTTCGACCTGCGTAACCATGGGAATAGTGGAGAGGGGACAACGCCATGGGTTACCTGGGGACAGGATGAAAGAAAGGATATTGTTGCAGCAGTAAACTACATTTCGGACCATCCTGACTACAAAGATGCATCGATTGGATTGTTAAGTATTTGCATGGGGACAGCATCCAGTACTTTCGCCTATGGTCAGGAAGCTGAATTGAAGAATAACCCAAAAGTTAAAACCATGATTGCCGTCCAGCCACTCACCTACGATTATTTTGTGGAAGCAATGGGAATGCCTAAGTCTATGGTTAACAGTGGCAACAAGTACAGCAAGAATAAACGTGGAGTTGACCTAACAGGTGATTCGTTCTTACCTTATGTAAAGGATATTTCAGTACCCACGCTGGTTATTCAAAACGAAAATGATCCCATGACCAATCTCGACATGGTGAAGCAATATTATAACGACATTCCTTCAGAAAAGGAAATGCTGATGCTCGACCTGGAAGAAAAGCGTGGAGCAGCTTACGATTGGCTCGGAAAGAACCCGAAAGAGATTCTGGCATGGTTTGGTAAATATATGTAGTTGGTCGTTCGCAGGCTGTAATTTGGATACATAAAACAGTAATAGGAATTAGACCACGTTTTTCGCTCAAGGTAGTTTTGCAACAGTAAATAACTAAACCTAAATGAAGGAGATGAAAATGAAAAATGTATCAATTTTGATGGGTATAATTTTCCTGAGCTTAAGTCTTTCTGTTTCGGCTCAGGAAACAAAAAAGAAAAAATCTAAAAAAGGAGGAGGCATGTTAGGAAAAATGATGGCTAAAAATCTTGTCTTGGCGGGAGAAGGAGCTCCCCTGTTCGACAAGCCTGAAAACTACAATTTACAATACGAAGAGGTCTTGTTTATGGCCAGCGATAGTATCAAGCTAAAGGGATGGTTAATAAAAGGATCTAGTGATAACGTTATTATCCAGTCTCATTTTGGACTTTATTGTAGCAGGGCTGGATATACCAACGATGCCAAAAGACCTGTAAAAGGCTACGATGGCGATGTTCAGTTTCTACGCCAGGCCAAATACCTGAACGATGCAGGTTATACTGTACTCATGTACGATTTCCGAAATCATGGGGAAAGCGATCCGGCCATGGATGGTTTTGTGTCGTATGGACCTGAAGAGGCTAAGGATGTTATAGCAGCAGTTGAATTTATTAGTAATCATCCAGAGTATAAAAATGCCGAAATTGGGCTATTTAGTATTTGTATGGGACAAGGAGCATCCGTTTCAGCCTATGGAAGAGAAGATGGCTTGAAGAACTACGACAATATCAAATGTATGATTTCTGTTCAGCCATTGGATTATGCTCATTTCATGGATGCAATGGAAATACCGGGATTCCTAAAAAAGAGTGCAGATAAATACATCAAGAAAAACACTGACTTTGATTACTTCAATAATACATGGCGTCCGTATGTTAAGGATGTAACTGTGCCAACATTGGTAATGCAAAATAAAAACGATGGCTTTTTGAATGAAGAATTTGTAGAAGGGGTTTATAATGATTTGCAAGTAGAGAAAGAACTCATGTGGATTGATATACCAAAAAAGAAGAATCAAGCATTTAATCGTATGGCTGCTTACGATTGGATTGGTACTCACCCTGAGCCTATTTTGAAGTGGTTTGATAAGTATCTCAAGCAATAATGAAGATAGATATGAAATGGTAATAATGTCTTCAATTTAATAACTTTGTTTACCAATAGGATAGATTCAGCTATGAGAGAAATAATCGAGTTTAATAGTATTTCGCAAGCCCTACATGCAATGGGACTTGATAAACCCAAGCATCCTTTGATTTCGGTATTTAATCATAAAGATATAAAGGATGGTCCTCAGTTTATCGGAAAGGGAGTCGTTAGTACCTTTTACATGTTGGAATACAAAGAAGGTAAATCCGGATCTTTTGAATATGGACGAACCAGCTACGATTTTGAAGAAGGAACGTTGATTTTTATGGCGCCCGGGCAAGTTCTAAAAGTGGATGAGTGGGAAGAGGAAGAGGCCAACAATAGCTGGACCCTGTTGTTTCACCCTGACCTGATTCGAAAATCGCAATTGGGCCAAAACATCGACAAGTACTCTTTTTTCTCATACGATGTAAACGAGTCCCTACACATCTCAGATGATGAAAAAAACATCATAAAAGATTTACGCGATAAGATCATTCTTGAATACAATCAAAACATCGACAAGCAAAGCCAAAAACTTATTGTTACAAGTCTTGAGCTGCTGTTGGATTATTGCACCCGTTATTATAACCGACAGTTTTATACCCGCGAGAACCTTAACAAAGATATTGTTACACGATTCGAAGAATTGCTGAAAGCGTACTATGGATCCAATACTGCCTTGGAACTAGGCATGCCAAGTGTTAAGTATTGTGGAGAGCAATTGAATATGTCGCCCAACTATTTTAGCGATATGCTTAAGAAAGAAACAGGCAGGAATGCTCAGGATCATATTCATTCTTTTGTTATCGAGAGAGCCAAAACACAACTTCTAAACTCAGAAGAATCCATAGGTCAGATTGCCTACGGTTTGGGTTTCGAATATCCTCAGAACTTCAGTAAGCTTTTTAAAAAGAAAGTAGGCATGAGTCCGGCAGTGTACCGAAATGTGAATTAATAATCTTCTAATCAGGAACGGGTATTTCAAAGAGAAATGCCCGTTTTTTTTGCCTTGGTTAATTCAATATGGAATATGTGTACAACAATACGGAATATGTTTAGGTGCATAATTCTATAGTGCTCTACTTTTGCTCTGTATCAATTAAATAACAAAATGAAGTTAATTATAACGGTGGCGATTGTCCTATTTAGTCTATTTGGATATAGTCAGGACAATAGCACAAATAATCATGAAAAGATGGAAACAAAAGAATTGAATGAGCAGCAAAAAGGCATGATAAACATGTTAGCTCAAGGCTTATCTACTCCTCCTAGAACACCCATTGTTAGAACCCCTGATGAGTATGGAATGGAGTATGAAGAAGTAGAATTTTTAACTGAAGACGGAGTAACTTTAAAGGGTTGGTTTATTCCTGCTGAATCGGATAAGATTATCATTAGTAACCATTTCTCTCCTGGAAACCGATATGGTTTTGCTGGACACATGGAAGGATTGGATTATGCAGGTGGGTTTGAGGTGAATTTCTTACCTCGTTACAAAGCTTTGCACGATGCCGGCTATAACGTTCTCAGCTATGACTTACGTTCTCATGGGGAAAGTGAAGCTGGGGATAATGGCGTTACAGGTGTTGGTTATTGGGAATGGCAAGATGTACTTGCATCGATAGCATGGGTAAAGAATAAGCCTGAAACTGCTGAAATGGATATCTCATTAATGAGTATGTGTATGGGGGCTAATGCTACCATCAATGCTATGGAAAAAAGTCCAGACACCTTCAAGGATATTAAATCTTTAATTTTGGTTCAGCCATTAAAAGGACAAACATCGGTAGAACGCTCATGCACAAACTTTGGAATTCCTGTAGAACAAGGTGTTGCTGAATTTCGACCCATCTACCAAGAACTTACAGGCTTGACCATAGAGGATCATGACATCACAAAAAAGATTAAGCACATCAATGTGCCAACCTTCTATTTGCAGGTTCGAAACGACATGAATTCGCGAGCATCGGATGTGCAATGGATGTACGAGAACACTCCTTTAGAAGATAAAAAAATCGTTTGGGTGGAAGATACACCTTGGCGTTTCCATGGATACACCTATTTCTCTGAAAATCCGGCAGAAATGGTGGATTGGTTTAATCATCATCATAAATAAAGCAAAAATGAAAAAAACAGTTTTGATAACAGGATGCAGTTCTGGTTTTGGAAAACTAGCTGCAAAGAAATTTCAACAAGAAGGATGGAACGTTATCGCAACCATGCGCTCACCTGAGAAGGAAACAGAGCTTAAAGAATTAGATAATGTTTTTGTAACGCGTTTGGATGTTACTAACAATGATAGTGTAAAAGAGGCAGTTGGTGCCGGTATAAAGAAGTTTGGGCAGATCGATGTGTTGGTCAACAATGCAGGTTATGGTGGACATTCCTTCCTTGAACAATTTACCGAAGAGCAGATCTATGCCATGTTCGAGACCAATGTGTTTGGAGTGATGCGTGTTAGCCGCGAGGTACTTCCACACATGCGCAAACGAAAAAGTGGTGCCGTCATTAATATAAGTTCTATGGCAGGATGCATGGGACTTACACTTACATCAACCTATTCTGCTTCGAAATGGGCAGTCGAGGGATTGACAGAGTCGATGGCTATGGAATACAAGCCTTTTGGGATAAAGGTGAAGGCAATTGCTCCAGGTGCTTTTGGAACAAACTTTTTTAACGCCAGTGACAATAACTTTGAAGGAGGCGATGAAGAAATCCAGGAAAGTGCTGCAAAAATTGGTGATCATTTTGCTACAGTAATTGACCAGATGCAACAGCAAAGTGGCACAGTGGCCGATCCTCAGGATGTAGCTGATAAAATCTACGAATGTGCTACAACAGAAACTCCTGTCCATAACATTATTGGAGCAGATGCAGAAATGCTTTTCGGTATGATGAATAATGTTCCTCGACAGGAATTCATTAATAATATTGAACAAATGCTAAGCCCTAAAAACTAAAACGATGAAGACAGTATTAATAACAGGAGCAAGTACCGGAATTGGTCGTGCCACAGCAAAACACTTCCAGGATAAAGGTTGGAATGTAATAGCCACTATGCGTACACCTGAAAAGGAAGAAGAATTAACAAAGTTGCAAAACGTACTCGTTTCAAGACTTGATGTTACGGATTTGGAATCAATAACTAACACGGTTCAATCCGGAATTAAAGAATTTGGAAAAATCGATGTGTTGGTCAATAATGCGGGTTATGGGGCATACGGTCCTTTGGAAACCTTCCCTCGCGAAAACATCATTCGTCAGTTTAATACCAATGTAATTGGACTGTTGGATGTAACCAAAGCTGTTTTACCACATTTTCGTGAGCACAAAGAAGGAGTAGTGATAAATATTTCGTCAGTAGGCGGAAAGGTCACATTCCCTTATGGTGCACTATACCATGGAACTAAGTTTGCTGTGGAGGGAATTACGGAGTCCCTGGTTTTTGAGTTGGCAAAGATTGGTGTAAAAGCCAAAATTGTTGAACCTGGTACCATTGCTACCGATTTTGGAGGCCGTTCGTTCGATTACCAAATTGATGAAAGTATTCCAGAATATAAGGAAATGGGCGATACGCTAATGCAAGGAATTGCTGCTTTGCAAGGAGATGGAAACAGGGCGTCGCAACCGGTAGAGGTTGCTGAGGTAATCTTCCGAGCCGCTACTGATGGTTCTAAACAAATACGTTATATTGCAGGTAAAGATGCAGAGATGTTCCTTGCCCCTAGAAAACAACTAAGCGACGAAGAATACATCGAAGCTGTGAACAAACAGTTTGGATTTTAACTTAAACTAAAAGCCTGTTCGGTAGGGAAATTGGATATCCTTACCGATCAGGGTAATTGACTAAATATTATTTGAAATGAAATTATCAAACTCAAAAACCATGACTATTACTACGATAATCCTTGCTGCCTTACTGGTATTGTTTTTTAT
>CAYLZH010000200.1:0-9729 GCA_964388245.1 uncultured Bacteroidales bacterium | reverse complement strand
AAAATCAGCTCGCTCGAAGATATTGCCATTTTTACCTACGAGGAAGATATCCCATTACTTAAGGTTTTTCAGAAAATGTTTGAACACCTGGACAAAGCCGAAGCAATCAATCATAAGTCGTCAGGTGAAGACCTGAAAAAGTTCTTTGCTGAAGTTTTGCCTGACTACGACAAAGACCGGGTTTATGTATCAGATATCAAAAAAGTAGTACAATGGTATAATTTGCTCCTGGCCGAAGACATGATCGATCTTGAAGATGATACTGAAGAAAAAGAAGAATCAAAAAGTGATGATACCTCACAGGAAAATTCTGATCAACCACAGGACCAGGAACAAAAGGATGATGACAAAAGTGAATAAATGATCCGGTCGCTTTTCGCCTTGTTTACTGATTATTAATGCAAAGATTATGATATTTTAAGTGAATCAGATTCCTGGAAATTGTTCCAAAGTTGAGAATACTTCTTATTTGTTTCATCGATAACATCAACATAAGAAGTAGTTCCGTTTTTTTGGATGTCCTCTAATCCAATGTTGATGGCCTCTTTTTACTCTTCGCTAAGTTTTCTCCTGTTGTTTCAAAATCTAATATATTCACATATTTCAACAGAGCCAATACCTGAGAATTGGAAGCATAGATGTTAAATGCAACTTTCATAGTTTTCGAGTAAGAAAAAATAATCAAATATTATAACGAAGCTACAGATTTTTTAGAATAAAGAAATGCTCATAAAATCCGCCTATCAGCCGTAACTTAAAAATCTCAATTCGCCGGATAAGTATAGATTACTGATCCTGATAACAGAATCTGATAACCTTCGCCCGGGTTCATATTTCCGATCAGATTCAGGCTGAAAGCAGGCCAATATACCTGACCATCGCCATTTTTCATAATTACCACATTGGAGATAATACTGTTCATCATTAATTCTACAGAAGCCGGTGATTGCCGCAGATACCCGATTATGCTCCATCCTGAAGGAATGGTAAACGGAGTTACGTCGGGGACTGTTGCACTACCGCATACATCAAGCGTATCAGCGTTTGCCATCTTAATCTGGTAGCCCTCGCCAACGATAGTGTTACCGATTTGGTTCAGGGAAAAGGCCGGCCAATAAACAAAGCCATCGCCATTTTTTACTAATTCAACTCCCGGATAAACAGGTTCAAAAACAATGTCGACCGATGCATTGCAAGGATCGATATAAGTCGACATTATTCCCCATCCAGCTTCAAGATTTATACTTTGAATAGTTGATATTATGATTTCGTTGACAATAAAATCCTGATACTGCATACACGAATTCGAATCAACCAATGAAACAGAATAGTATCCTGCCAATAAACCGGTAATACTTTGTGTGGTTTCACCACCGGACCAGAGAAAGGAATAGGGCGTTGTGCCCCCGCTTGGATTTAAGATAATTGATCCATCGCTACTTCCGCAACATGATGCATGAGTGAGACTTGCATTTAAGGCAATTGAATCTGGCTGTGTTATTAGGATCTCGATCGTTTTTAGACATCCTCCGTTATCAACAACAGATAAACTATATATGCCGGCCTCAAGACTAATGATATCTTCTGTTGTGGCTAAGTTAGACCAGAAGAAAGTGAATGGGGAATCTCCTCCCGATAATTCAGTATCAATTGCCCCGTATGCAGTTCCATAACAATCGATGGAATTAATTACAGTACTTATTTCAATGGCCTGAGCTGCATCAGGCGTATTTCCATATGCCCCCATATTAATCCTTCCTCCATTGGGAATAGGTTCATTACTGAAACTGCTTACCGGATCTCCGCTATCGACACAGGGTGAACATGACCGGAGATGATAATCTGCATTTGCTGAATCGACAAATAAAGGAGAAAGATCAATGTTATTCTGATACCGGTTCGCATCATAGTTTAATCCGGCGCCTGCACCACCAAAGGCATTACTTCCGCCCTGGACATCAGACCAGGATATGAAGGGATCGGCATTGGTAACATGCAAATAAACCTGATTTCCTTCGTTATTCGCCGAATTTCCCCAGAATATTGAATTGCTGATAAGCGGATTACCCCAGTCGCACGCAATACCTCCTCCACTGTTAATCGCCGAATTTTCCACAATGGTTAAATTATCGAGCTGTGGAGTTCCTGTATTATACAAAAATATAATCCCTCCGCCCCAATCGGCAGAATTCCCATTAATAAGGACATTAATAAGTACCGGGCTTGAATCATCCATGATACAAATCCCGCCCCCCCGGTTATTTTCATATGGATTCGAAGCAACATTGTCGCTTATTGTAACCACTTCGAGCACAGGATCTGAATCCTCGCAAAAGATCCCCCCTCCCTCACGATTAGCATGATTTCCGTCAATCAGGATATTATTTAATACCGGATTCGAGTTATCCCAGCAAAATAGAGCACCACCGTCACTACCAGCCGTATTGTTTATCATATCTACATTCGACAGTAACGGAGACGAAGAATACAAGCAACTTAAGGCACCACCATGCAAGGCTGAGTTACCTGTCAATATTACATTTGTAACAGCAGGATTACTTTGATAATTACAGCTAATTCCGCCACCGTATACATTTGAAGAATTGTTGTAAATATTAATACCGGTAATTACAGGACTTCCTCCACATGAAATTCCACCACCACTTCCGTAAAGGCCATTAGCTGTATTATTGTAAATTTGTCCTCCGGAAATGTTTACCATTGAGCTGGCACAATAAATTCCACCTCCGCTACTGCCTGAGTTACCAGAAATCTGATTATTCTGGAAAATTGCCGAACTCCCATCCATAACATATACGGCTCCTCCATTTCCGATGGCTAAGTTTACACTTAACGAACATTGTACAATCATAGGACTTGCACCGTAGGCAAGGCATATTCCACCTCCTTCTTCATCAGATGAATTATTACTGATGATTAGATTTTTCAGTATAGGTGATGAATATTCGAGATATATGGCACCACCATGCGATATGGAATGATTACTCTCGAACCTGCTATTCTCCATTCTTAGGTTCGATGAAGAATAAGCATAGACAGCCCCTCCAAGGCTATCGGACTGAGCGGGCCCATAGGCATTTCCATATTTAAAACTACAATATGTCAATCTTGAACTATCCATGCCATTAGAGTTTAATCCAAAGAAATTCAATCCATTCCAGCCTGTGCTAGTGTCTTGTGCCGCAAAAAACAGAGAATCAGCAATTGAGCCCATGGCCTTCAACATACCATAAACGCTTATCTTATAATGACCTGTAAAAATTATCGAGGTACCACCACAGACCGGAATAATTATTAAACTGTCGCCGATGGGAACAACAATATCGCCATCAATAAAAATGGTATCATACGAACTCCAGGTTCCGCTTACATTTCCTGATGCAATGTGATTTCCTTGTTGCTGATGAAAATAATAGGCTCCCATATCGGCCTGTGTGCCATCAGGATCGTTTGCCAACAAAGGATTTCCGGCATCGATGCATGGAGATTTTGTAGTATCCTGAACTGGAAAATTGGTCCAGCTTAATTGATAGTTGCCATTGACAGGATTCATGAACAATGGATTGTTGTTGATATTTCCGGTTCCTGGCCATGTGCCTTCAATATCAGTATAAGTTACCATGGCTGTCCCACCATCGGTGTTGATATAAATTTCCTGGGGCAGGTTGTCCCATAGAATACAATTCGACAAGTTAGGGTACGACCAATCGGCGCAAAATACTGCCCCTCCGTTGCCCGAAGCTGTATTATTACTAAATGTAAGGTTGGTAATTGCTGGAGAAGAACCATCGCAAAACAACCCGGCACCGCTAATAGCCAGATTATTTGTAACACAGCAAAAACTGATTTCAGCATTAGCGTATTTTAAAGATAAAGCCCCCCCGTTATTTGCCGTATTGTTCTTTAATTCAAGATTTGTTAAAACAGGTGAACAGCCCCGAATATGGATACCTCCTCCCCTGTCGACAGCCGAGTTGTTCATGATCAAACTCTCTTCAATAATAAGTGGAGATGATTCGCTGATAAAAATTGCTCCTCCCATTCCATCCCATGATGTACCATTTGCATTGCCATAGCTGAAATCGCAATATGAAACAATTGAGGTATCCATGCCGGAATAACTCAGATCATAAAATCGTAGTCCGAACCATCCGGAACTTGTAGTTTGAGGAATCAAACTAATCCTGTTGTTTTCACTACCCTGCATAATCAACCTTCCATGCACTTCGAATTTATAGTGACCGGTAAACAAAATTACTGTGCCGCCACTTACCGGATTAATCTGAAGAGTTGAACCGGAAACTACATCAATATTCCCATCCACAAATATTGTATCGTACATGTTCCACAAGCCGCTTACATCGCCTGAAACATGAAAGCCTCCTGTTGGGTCAATAATTCCCTCGCCCGATAAACTTACAATTTGGTCCCCAGCCTGGGCAGAAAAGGCTGTTATGGTTCCAGCATACAACTGTGCCAACGCCGGCATAAAGATAACTCCGTAGCTCCTTGTTTCGCCCACATCGAGTGAAAAACCTGCAGTGTCGGGTGATAATATAGAGAACAGGGAAGTGTTGGATATAAGGCTGTCTATTGCAATTGCAAAGCTGCCTGTATTTGTAATATGAATTGAATCGGTCTGCGTACTATCCACATAAACTTGCCCAAACAAAAGACTTGATGGAGTCAGGCTGTATGAAATACTCATATGAAACTCATAAGCGCCAATATCGGTAGTACTTCCATAAGGTCGGCCATTTCCATCGAAATCGACAACCGGAGCATTCAAATTTGTGCCATTGTTTATTGCAATGGCCGTTGGAAGCAGATGTAGATCGTAGCTTACTGTATCGGTGAATATTTCTGATGCTGAATAAATTGTGAGTGAATTTGCATCGTGCCCGCTAAAACTGGTCCATGCTCCCGAAGCAACCTGGGATATTGAAAACTCATTTGCCCCGCTAACAATTGCCCTCATCGAATTATTACAATGGAAAATATTGAAATCGCCCTGATAGTTTCCGGTAGAAAAATCTCCAGACAATCCGATATTAGGACCTCCTGCAATTATGCAATTATAAATGGATAATTGATCGCCGGGATTTTCGACCAAAATATTCCAAACAGCACCATCGAAGAATGTGCAATTTTGAAGATAAGTAGTACCGGGACTACTGTTCCAGTCGAGTTCGACATTTACTACATTGCAATTGTAACCAAGGCAATTGGTCAAGACCACGCTGTCGGCCCATATTTTATAGCCTCCCCACCAGCATTGGCTTGCCGAGCAGGCATTTAAAAAGGATTCATCAGCACTGATATCAAAACCATCGAATACATTATAGGTTTGGCAATTGTTGAAAGTGAAATTATGCTGCGATCCGTGCCCCAGTGCAAATCCATCGACATTTGCAGTAGTATCACGGCCATCGCGGGCCAGACAATTGTTGAAAGTCCCGTTGTAGCAATCAGTACCTCCCGACGGGGACACATCGAATCCGTAATAGTCGAAATGATGGGCTTCGTTGCCGGAAATTATAAAATCGTGTGATCCATTTGCTACGCCAACCCCAAAAGCTACCTCATGTATCTCGCATTGCAATATTTCGAAATAAGTAGCACTATCGGCCCAAATTCCTGTTGTCCAGTCCCGTACTTCAAGCCCGGATAGAGTGATGAAAGAATTATTTATCCTGATACCGGTAGAACTACTTGTTACACCTGTGCCGTTAAGAATAGGATTTTCTCCGGGATATGCAGTGAAAACAATATTGCCACTTATTGTGTCGCCATCGTTTGTGGTTTCAAAATGTTCGTTGTAGGTACCCGACCTGATAAAAACTGTGTCGCCTGCTACAAGTGTATTGGCTGCATGCTGAAGTGTAAGCCATGGAAGGTTAATGGTGCCGGGATTAGTGTCGTTTGCTGCCGGATGTAGTTTATCAACATAAAAAGTATTGTCTGGAACAGCATTACCGTCCCATCCTGCCAAACGTGCCATCATCCACCAAAAAGCCCTTCCTTTCAAATTACAATTTAAATATACCGAGTGTGCACATCCGCAATCTATGCAAGTATTGTTGCCTGCACATAGTTCGTTTCCTGAATTTGTGCTGCACCATTGTTGCGCCCAGTTGCCCTGCCATGTACCCGATGGCCCGGAATAATAAGAACAGTCATCGTTTGCATATTCATAATAATTGCCTCCGGGATCATAACTTTCGATATCGGCAAAATCAAAAAGGATTTTATTATTGGCAATACAGTAATTTCTTATTTGCTGATTTCGCGCCTTTAAATTTGCCCACGACCATATATCAAGGTGCCCGGTCATGTAAACAAAAGTTACGTTGGGGAAGTCATTTTCGAGTTCATCCATCTTGTTAAGGTAGGCATCGATGCCTGCAATTGTATTATCCGAAACCCCGCCACACCATGACCAAATCACAAGATTCCTGTTATTACCCGGCTGGATAAGCGCACTGCGTGTTGTCGCTGCCCAGCTTGTATCGCCATAATGCCCCAGGTCGCCATAAACCTCGACATAAGATAGTGCCCCACCAGTACCTTGTGAATTAAATGTGAACGGCGAACCATACTGACTTTGAATATTAATCATTCCTGTTGAAATCTGGCTACCATGTGATGTGTGCCCGTAATAGATATTATAGTTTGATTTTGTCAGTGAAATAAATGAATCTGGGATTATTGAAAGATTGGTGCAATTATGATCGATAAGCAGCCCCTGTGCCAATGACAAATTTAAATTAAAAGCAATAATGATGATATAAATAATCAGATTCCTGTTCTTCATGATGATCTCCTTTAATATGCTAAGACAAACTTAGTAAAGTTAAAGGTTTATTTAATTCATTCTGTTCGAAAACAGCCAAAAGTTCAAATCTATTTCTAAAAATGTTTTAAAAGTTTGAATAATTGACTTTTTCATAAAGTTTTCATAAATTTAGTAACATAAAACTCCTTTAATACGAAGGATATATATAGGTGAACGAATTATTAGGAATTCGTTACTAAATAAAATGGGAGGTTCATATGAAAGCAAAAGAAAATATCTATCCGTCCGGAAGTCTCAAGCACCATATTTTTGAAGTACTTGTTAAAAGAAGAAAGTTCGAGAATGTATACCAGTCGCTCACACGCATGATCCTGGATGATCCGAAACAGATAAAAAAAGTGAATGTAAACGGCCGGTACACCTTCGACTTCCAGGTGTTACGGCAAAAGGACCGGCATCTTGTTGGAATGTTCGATGAATTGAATTCTTTTGTTTCTTACATAAAAGATGCAGCCGAAGGGGGATCGTCTCGTGAAATGGCCTTTGTGCTTATTGGTGAACCTGGAAATGGGAAAACATTTTTTGTTGATTATCTGAGCAAATTATATCGCGAGTTTATTGCTCTGCCTGAAAATATGCGATATACTTTCAGTTTCAACAACCTGGATTCGCTGGGTGGATATGGGCAAATAAAATCAATTGAATCGCAAACTTTTGAAGATCCGCTTATTCTTGCAATGAACCTTTTTGAGCCGGAGGAGGAAAATATCAGATTCCTAACAAAAGCTGGTGCTAACAAAAATCATATCAGCGAGTTCTATAAAAACTACCGGCCACTTGGTGCATGTTCCGACTATATCCTGGACCAGATGAAGGCATTTTACAGCAACGACATCGATAAAGTTCTTGAAAACATTGAAATCGTACCGATACCTATTTCTGAATCACGTGGAACCTTAACAGGTAAATATGCAGCAAAAGATAAGATTACCTCATCAGCAGTCGATCTTTTGGGTGAAGAATCGATAACACGTCTATTACATATTAGCGATACCAACAATCCTTACCGGTTCGACCTACGGCGCGGTGCCCTGGCCCGTGTTGCCGGTGGAGGTATTCATTTTGCCGATGAGATCTTTAAAAATAAAAAAGACCTTGTTCAGGTTTACCTTGGAGTTATTCAAAACCGAACTATCGATGTCGAAGGGTTTAAATGGCCTCTTGACACACTGATTATTGCCACCAGTAACAACGACGAATTTGCCCGATTTATTGAAGAAAAAGAAGAAGCCCCTATTGTGGACCGGTGCAGGATTTCATACATGGCTCACAATACAAATTATCTTCTTCAGCAAGAATTAACTGCATATGCATTGGGCAACCTTGAGAAAACTACCTTTACTGGCGCAAAACTTCACATCGATCCAAATTTGAATCATGCACTATCGACTACAACAGTTTTAACCAGAATGCCACCTTCCGATAAACTTACACCCGTTGAGATGATGAAATTATCGGCAGGCGAAGTAGCCGGAGAAAAAAGTTTAAAAACCCTAAGTGAAGTTATCGATCAGTTAAATAACGAACCAGACATTACCAGGCGCTTTGGTCAAAAAGGTATTGGCCACCGGAATCTTGGACGTTGCATTCAAATATTACTGGAAAGTTCAGAAACTCAGGAAGGAAAATGCATGTATGCAGGCGATGTTTTTACGGCTATGGAAAAGGTTATTCTCGATTATGTTCACGAACCTGAACACAGGGTAAAATACCTGAACGACCTAAAGCTTGGTAAAACTTTATATCGCAAAGATGTTATGACCACAATTTTTAATGCCTACATGGACGAACCCGATGCGATTGAAAAAGATGTGTTGAATTATGTTAACATGATCATAGGCCTCGATGCTAAAAACCTGAGTGCTGATAAAATCTGGACCTATCGCGATCCCCAGACCCGAAAACTGGTTCCGTTAAAAATCGATGAATCATTTATTGATAGTGTAGAATCGCGATTAGGATTAAAGACCAAAGAGCAAAAAATGAGCTACCGCACAACAATTTCAAAAATCTATGGACAGAAAATGATGCAGGACACAAGTTATAATTTCATGGATAATAACGACCTTGTGAAAGCAGTTACTGATGTTCGACTAAAATCGGATGTTGCCGGAGCAGGAAGCCTGGTTGGCGCACTAAGCAACCGCACAAACGATGAGAACCAGAAGCTTTTTAACAGGATGATAGAAACCATGAAAAACAAACTCAGTTATTGCGACACCTGCGCATTAAAAACAATTGAATATTTCTGTACTCAGGATGATGTTTCGTAAAACGATTAAAATAGAATAGGATCCCGCACAAATGACTGACAGGGAAAGGAAAATATTAAATGAACTGATTGACAAAGGTTTGAGCGACCATCAAAAATGGCTGATTGAAAAAGAACTGGATCTAACAAAGAAGCCCCGTTTTGACTATTTCCTGAAATTCCCAAAGTATGACAACTTTTTTTCAAATGATGATTTCCTGATTTTCTACAAACATAAAATTGATTTTCACAAAGGAAGGTCTGAGATGAAAACCCTCGACGAATTACTGGAGCAAGATAAACAACGCGAAGCAGATGGATTTCCGAAAAGGGTAAAAATTGGCCGGCTAATAAAACCAGGGAAAGGAAAAAACGGAAAAGTCATAGTTGTCCCAACCACTACCGAGCCCAAGTTCTACCATGATAATACAATGGATGAATCGGAAGAAGGACAAACCGGTGGCAGTGGCGAAGGCGAAGAAGGGGAAGTAATTGGCAAACAACCTGCCCAACCTGACGTTGGCGAAGGAACAGGTGCAGGTCAAGGAGGGGGAGGCGAACACGATATTAGTTCCGAAGCATTCGATCTGGGCAAACTCCT
>CAYLZH010000199.1:0-9787 GCA_964388245.1 uncultured Bacteroidales bacterium | reverse complement strand
AGATAGCTCGCCAAACAATTTTCTGAATTTTCCAGGAGTTAGGTTTTGTTTTATTTCCTTTCGTCTGATACCTTTAAAATATTTGTTCAGGAAAGAATTGTAGTTCAACTGAAAATAATCTTCTACAAATTGTAAGGCATCTTTGTAATCATTTATCATTTTTCTCGCATACTCCCCTACAATATGTATCTGCTGTATTTTGTTTCCGTAAAAAGTATCTAATCTATCATAATCCTCAGCCTTGTATCGTTTTTTATTATCTTTTTCAAGTCTTTCGATAGTTAGCTTGTTGTATACCACCAGAAATCCACCCTCAATTTTAATGGCCCCGATCCTGGATAACCAAAACAAAGCATCCTCTATATCCTTGACTGTAATTTCTTGTTTGAACAGTGAGATTCTGTTTTCATACTCATGTTTTAATTCATGTACTGAAAACTCTACCTTTATCTGGTCTTTTTTCAAATCCTTACTGTCGAGGCTGTTAATGCTTATCTGATATAAAAACTCAACGATAAACCGTGCCAGTTCATGTCGTATATCTAATTTAACTTTCAGGTCCTCAGGTGGATAATTCGAAACTACTGTAATCCTATTTGCAGAATCGTGCCTTTTTCTTTTAATCCAGTTTTTGATTGCCCAAAAGTTGATTATTGTTTTAAGCTTGATTAACGATACCCTTCTACAGCCAAAATCCTCGGCCAGTTCATTTAATTGCTTAAGATTAATATCTTTTTCCTTCTCATCGATTTGTGAAAGCAGAAATCTTTCAATTTTAATTGTTTCACTGACAATGTTTAATGACTTGTTATTGTCCCCTCCTCTTTTTATAAATGCTGAAAGATCTTTCGTATCGCCCAGTATCTTTTCTTCCCGTAAAAGATTAATCACCTCAATAACTTCTTCTTTTACAATTCCCAGATGATCAGATATATAGTCGACGCGAGATTCAGCCGTATCGTCATTGGCTTGTTTTCTGCTTTTACTTGAAAACAGTTTTTTAATAATCCGTATGCCATGTTCTTTTTGCTTTTCGTTAAAACTCACGGACGATTTGATCTTTTCGATGGCCTCCTGGGCATTTTTTGACAAAATGCTACTTGCAAAAATTCTTGGCATATTTTGCCCACGTTTAAGGTACCCAGCTTCCTCAAGAGCTGCTATAGCTGTTGTAACCCTCGTTTCTATCTCGACAACATTTTCATCCCACCCGGCTTTTCTGGCAATTTCGAGAGCTGAATTTGATACGGATAAGCGAAACCGGGTAATCTCTTTAATAGCTTTCCAAACCTGCTGAATTTCCTTTATATGCAATTTTGTTTGATTGAGCAATATGAAATGCTTATTCAAATCATCTTCACTATAAAGGACATAACAATCGGCGTTTATATTTTCATCACGTCCCGCTCTTCCTGCCTCTTGCACATAGTTCTCAAGCGAGTCGGAAATATCGTAGTGGATAACCATTCCTATGTCTTTTTTGTCAACTCCCATACCAAAGGCCGATGTGGCAACCATAATTTGAACATCACCACGAATAAAAGCATCCTGGTTTTCCGACTTTTCCTGCTTGTCCATTTTGCCATGGTATGGCTTGGCAAGATATCCGTCTGTTTCAAGTCTCTCGGCCAGTTGATAAGCACGCCTTGTGCGCGAAACATAAATAATGGTTGGGCATGCTTTTGCATCTATCAGGTTTCGGGCAGTGCTATATTTATCTTCCTCGCTCTCCTTTGGAATTACCTTATATTGTAGGTTGGTTCTTGTTGCATTTGCATTAAAGATTTCAAGATGCAGCGACAGTTTATCTAAAAAATATTCCCTGATATCATGAATAACCTGTTGCTTTGCTGTGGCCGTGAAACAAGACACGGGGATTGGATCATCAAGATTCTTTTTCTGTTGTAAATTTTTTATGAAGTCGCCAATATAGAGATAGTCGACTCTGAAATCCTGTCCCCACGATGAAAAACAATGCGCCTCATCGATAACAAACCGGACAATATTGCGTCCCAACAATAGTCGCTCAATGGTTTTCGATCTTAAAGATTCAGGTGAAATATACAAGATTGATGCGGCCTTATTCTCTACCCTGTCAAATGCCTCAGCTCTTTCAACTGGATCGAGTAAGCCATTAATAGTTACAGCATCTGTAATATTTATACGCTCAAGATTATCTACCTGATCTTTCATAAGAGACTGGAGTGGTGAAATAACTATAGTCAGTCCCCTTACATTTTCCCCACTCATAAAAGCTGGTACCTGAAATGTGATGGATTTTCCTCCCCCCGTTGGGAAAACTGCCAAAAGCGACTGGTCTTTAATAGCTGCATGTACTGCTTTTTCCTGTAAAGGTTCTCCATCATATTTGCGATACGATGAAAAACCAAAATACTTTTTTAAGCCTCCTATGGCATTAAGATTTCGGTTACAATAGGAACATCCCTCAATACATGGATAATTTCTGAGTAAAAACATTATTCGTTCGACATCAGAATACATTTTTAATACCCATGGAGGAGTAACAGAATACCTGCTTTTGGTGTTGATCAGAGCTAAACAATAGGCTAACTCTATGGGATTATCATGTATTAGCTTTGCCAGGTTGATATTAGTACAAATCTCTTTCTCAAATTTCTTTCTGATTGTTAACATTGGACCCATTCCCTTGTCGGAGAATCCAAGGAGTCTAAAAAAAGAAACAAACTCAACCTTATCGCCAAGTAGGGCAAAGTAGATTTGTTTTAATCTTTGGTCAGATTCACGAAATGCCGTAACCTCGTCGTAAAAGAGGTCTTTGGCCTTTATTGCATCATTCAGTGGATTATTCAATTCATCGCTTTGCAATTTGTCGTCTTTCAGCAGGGCGTGGTAAGGTTTTTCAGGAAAAAGAAGAGGTGATAAAAATAAGGTATCGATTATGCCAATGTGGGAAAATTCCTTAGTGATTGACTTTTTAAGATAAGGTAAATCGTGATTAATGATATTATGACCACAAATGTATTCGGCTCCTTTTATATGATCCAGAAAATTAGAAATAGATCCTGAGTGAAACGACTCCTTTGTGTTGGTTATACTCCCGATATCAAGTATTTTCCTTGTCCTCACATCTACTTCAGTATCAATGAAAGCTATCTTAATCATATCAGATTAATTAACACATTTGACCTTTGTTACTGCAATATGGGAATTTTAGTTGATAAATCATCATCAGAATGTTAGGTGGATGAAAGTACCTTATACGTTACACCCTCTAACCTGCCTGTGCCCGTTTCGGCTTCTATAAAAATTCCTTACTTTTGCATGATTGGAAAAATTGCTATTGATACTTAATAATCAACAATATAAATATTAACAATGAAGATCTCATATAATTGGCTTAAACAATATTTGGATATCAACCTTTCTCCGGCAAAACTATCTGAAATACTTACAAATACAGGCCTCGAGGTAGAAGGCCTGGAGGAGTTTTACCCTGTGCAAGGAGGTTTGGAGGGATTCATTATTGGTGAAGTCAAAACCTGTATAAAACATCCGAATGCAAAAAAGCTTAGCCTGACTACTGTAGATGTTGGACTGAATGAAATATTGAATATTGTTTGTGGTGCACCAAATGTTGAAGCCGGACAAAAAGTTGTTGTAGCAACAGTTGGCACAACATTATACACCGATGATGGACAGTTTAAGATTAAAAAATCGAAAATCAGAGGTGAGGAGTCACACGGAATGATATGTGCTGAAGATGAACTTGGTCTTGGGACCAGCCACGACGGGATCATGGTTTTAGATGAAAGTGCTAAACCCGGTCTTTCTGCTAAAGACTATTTCAATATTAAAAAAGATTACATTTTTGAAATTGGGCTTACTCCAAACCGGATCGATGCTGCATCTCATTTTGGTGTAGCACGCGACCTTGCAGCTTATTTGTCGCAAGATCATAAAATCGACTTAAGAAAACCCACGGTCGGCAAATTCAATAAATTAAATAATAGCCGACCGATTGAGGTTGTAATTGAAAATTCAGAAGCATGTCCCAGGTATTCAGGAATAACAATTTCGGACATAGAAGTAAAAGAATCGCCCGAATGGCTTCAGACTCATTTAAAATCAATAGGGCTTAATCCGATAAATAATGTAGTTGATATTACCAACTTTGTAATGCATGAGCTGGGTCAGCCTCTTCATGCATTTGATCTTGAAAAAATTAAAGGGGATACCGTTTTGGTAAAAACGCTTGGTGAAGGCGCTGGTTTTACAACCCTCGATGAAATAGACAGGAAGTTATCGTCGAATGATTTAATGATTTGTAATGCTGAGGAAGGAATGTGCATTGCCGGTGTGTTTGGTGGTATCGATTCCGGTGTTACAAATAATACAACAGGTATCTTTCTTGAGAGTGCCTGTTTTAATCCGGTGTGGGTTCGAAAAACTGCAAGGCGCCATGGATTAAACACCGATTCATCGTTTCGGTTCGAACGTGGGAGCGATCCAAACATAACTGTATTTGCCCTTAAGCGTGCTGTTGATCTTATTCTTGAACTGGCCGGTGGCAAAATAACTTCCGATATTGTTGATATCTATCCAGAGCCGGTTAAACCATTTAAAGTCTCGCTCAGTTATGCTCATCTCGATCGATTAGTTGGTAATATAATTGAACGCAGCAATGTGAAGCAGATTTTAAAATCACTTGATATCGAAATTTCTTCAGATTCCGATGATGGTCTTAAGCTTCTTGTGCCGCCTTACAGAGTCGATGTGCAACGCGAGGCTGATGTTATTGAAGAGATTCTTCGAATCTATGGCTACAACTTTGTTTCTTTAAGTGATCATGTGAATTCAACCATTACACATATTAAAAACCCTGACGAACACAAAATCAAAAATACTGTTTCCGATTTATTATCATCGAACGGATTTAATGAAATAATGACAAATTCGCTTTCGAAGTTGGCCTATTATGAAAATCTTGAAAGTATCGCCACCGAAAACCTGGTGAGCATTTATAATCCATTAAGCAATGACCTGAACGTAATGCGACAAACGCTGCTGTTTGGCGGGCTCGAGACAGTTGCTTATAACATAAACCGGAAAAACAGCAGCTTGCGACTCTATGAGTTTGGAAATTGCTATTTTAATTCAGGCAAGGAGAATCACGATCCACTTCGGAAATATACACAACAGCAATATTTGGCTTTATTTGTTACAGGCCTGAAAAATGAACTAAGTTGGAACCAGGCTCAATCAGAAAGTACTTTTTATGAACTGAAATCCTATATTCAGCTTGTAATTTCGCGGTTGGGGATTAATGAAAATACCGTTAGTGTTGAAGAGTTTTCTGATGATTTTTTCAATGTTGGTTTGCGTTACTCTCATAACGAGAAAACAATTGCTGAATTTGGTATGGTAAATCCCGAACTGTTAAAAGCTTTCGACATTGACCAGGAAGTTTTCTATGCCAATATATATTGGGATTCACTTTTTAAAAGGTTAAAAGTCAATCCGATTAAATTTTCTGAACTGCCGAAATATCCTGAGGTCCGGCGCGATCTTGCCATGATACTCGACGAGAAATATCAGTTCGCAGATATTAAACGAATTGCATACAATACCGAAAAGAAACTCCTTCGTGATATCAGCATTTTCGATGTATATAAAGGCGATAATATCCCGGAAGGTAAAAAATCATATGCCGTAAGTTTTATCCTTCAGGATATGACAAAAACCCTCAACGACAAATACATCAACAGGGTAATGAATAATTTTGTCAGCAGGTTCGAACAGGAACTGGGAGCCGAGATCAGGAAATAATCTTTCATCAAAAAGAAAAACTGATGATATCAAAAACAAGCCGGTTTTTAAAAGGGCCTTTTGCCAGAGAAAAACAATATCTGTTGGCAATTCTGATTCTTTTTGCAATTATATTTAGTCTGATATCGTTAGTCAACCATTATAATTTTCGTACTTATGCCTGGGATTTGGGAAACCGTAATAATGCCATTTACGACTATACCCAATTTCAATGGAACGAATGCACCTTAATGTATCCGGATAAAAAATTTGAAAACATATTAGGCGACCATTTTTGCATAATTCCTGTTATTGTTTCACCACTTCGCTATATATTTGGCACATACACGATGCTTGTTGTTCAGATTCTTGGACTTCTTTGGGGGGCGACAGGAATTTTCTATCTGATTACATATCTGAGCAAAAAGGCACTTTGGGGGCGAATAGCAGCCGCTCATTTTCTGTCTATGTTTGCAATATATTCAGCCCTCGGTTTCGATTACCACGACAATGTTATGGCAGCCGTTTTTGTTCCCTGGCTGTTTTATTTTGTTCACAAAAATCAATGGCTATATTCGGTTATTTACCTGACATTAATACTGATAAGTAAAGAAAATATGGCTCTGTGGGCTTTCTTTATCCTTGCCGGTATGTTAATTCTTTATTGGAAAGATGCTGGTAAAAGAATTCCACTATCAGTCGGGGCTATTATTTCGATTGCCTATTTTATGCTGATTGTAGGATGGGCAATGCCGGCTATTGGAGATGGACAGGATTATCAGCATTTTGCCTTTGCTGCTTTGGGAGGTAACTTTTCAGAAGCTCTTGAAACCATATTTACGCGGCCTAAATATGTGTTCTCTCTATTATTTGAGAATCACCTTGATGATGCAGGAAAGCATGCCGTTTATTATGGAATAAAATCCGAACTTCATTTTTTTGTTTTACTTGCCGGTGGAATTGCTCTTTTTATTAAACCCCAGTTTCTTTTAATGCTTCTTCCTGTATATGGCCAAAAACTATTTAACAACGATATTGTAAAGTGGGGAATCGGATACCATTATTCAATCGAGTTTGTTCCGATTATTACCATTGCCCTTTTCTGGTGGCTTTTGCAAATGAATAATCAGAAAAAGGCCGGTCGACTGGTTTGGATCTTTCTTGTGTTGAACATTCTTGCCACTGCATCGAGCCTCGACAAAAGGACTTCGAAATGGTTTAGTCCAACACAGGTCAGGTTTTATCAATCCAAACATTATGAACGGGATTTTGATGTAGCACAGGTTCACGAACTTTTAAAACATATTCCGGATGATGCAAAACTTAGTGCCCAAACGATGCTTGTTCCACATGTCTCGTTTCGTGAAACAATCTACAATTTCCCTTACATAGCCGATGCCGACTATATTGCAATCTTGCCCGGAACAAAAAATACCTATCCCTTAAATCGCAATGATTATAACAATAAAATTAAAGAACTTATCAACTCAGGCAAGTGGAAGAAAGAAATTGAAGAAGGTGCTTTTTTATTGTTAAAAAAAGTAGGTGATTAACCAAAATATGCTAAAAGAGCTATCAATAAACTTTACCGGTTTTCATTCATATGTAGTATCAAAAATACTTGTCATCGATGTTGCATTTCCGTACTTTTGAACACATCAAAAAACAAATTAAACATTCGAATATGAAAAACATTCAAATAGATTTATCAGGAATAAAAAATTTTTACTCAACTGAGCATTTCGAAAAACTTCAGGCTGGTTTTCAGTTTCATTTGTCCAATCTCCAAGAAAAAACTGGTAAGGGGAGCGATTTCCTTGGGTGGGTAGATTTGCCTTCATCAATCAATAAGGATGAGATTAAGCGTATTGTTGAACTTACAAATGACTTTAAGCAAAAACTTGATTATGTTGTAGTAATTGGCATTGGTGGATCTTATCTGGGTGCAAAGGCAGTAATTGAAGCACTTTCTGATTCTTTTTCAGCATATCGTGAAAAAAGTAAATTCCCTAAGATATTATTTGCCGGGCAAAATATTGGCGAAGACTATCATCATGAATTATTAGATTTCCTTAAAGATAAAAATTACGGTCTGGTTGTAATTTCAAAATCAGGAACTACAACAGAGCCTGCCATTGCTTTTCGTGTGCTAAAAGCCAATCTGTATAAAAGATATACGGAGGAAGAAGCTGGCAAGCGAATTATTGCCATAACAGATAAAGAAAAAGGAGCACTCAGGACTTTAGCCGATAGAAAAGGGTATCAAACTTTTATTATCCCTGATGATGTGGGCGGACGATTTTCTGTGCTTACTCCCGTAGGTCTTGTCCCAATTGCACTGGCCGGATTCGATATTGAAAAATTAATTGCAGGAGCAATTGATATGCAACAGACAGCATCGTCGGTGAATTTTAATGACAATCCTGCTGCACAATATGCGGCTGCCCGGAATGTACTATATGCAGAAGGAAAAACCAATGAAATACTGGTAAATTATAATCCTAAATTGCACTATTTGGCTGAATGGTGGAAACAACTTTATGGCGAAAGTGAAGGCAAAGAGCATAAAGGTATTTTCCCGGCAAGTGTTGATTTCTCAACAGATTTACACTCGATGGGACAATATATACAGGACGGTATCAGGAATATTTTCGAAACAGTAATTTCAGTTGAGAGTAGCAAAGCAGAATTACGCATTCCTCATGATGAGGAAAATCTTGATAAGCTGAATTTTATCGCAAATAAGCGTATCGATTATGTAAATAAAATGGCCGAACTTGGCACTCGCCTGGCCCACCTCGATGGAGGAGTTCCAAACATCAGGATTGTAATTCCTGAAATTTCGGAATATGTTTTGGGCCAGCTTATCTATTTCTTCGAAAAAGCATGTGGCATTAGCGGTTATATGCTTGGGGTAAATCCATTCGACCAACCCGGAGTCGAAGACTACAAAAGAAATATGTTTGCCCTTTTAGGTAAACCTGGTTTTGAAAATGAAACCAGTAAAATAAAACAACGACTCGGATGATAGTATAGTAATATTGTTAGTTGATAATTAAATGTTTAAGGTATGTACCTTAGATATTAATGAGGATCAGCACTATTGTACCTGTAATGCCCTAATCACATAATTTCTCTAAACTTCAAATAACTAAACAATTATGATTGTTTCCTGCGTTCTGTAGCCTCCAATCTAATCAGACCTAAAATAAGTAACTCGGCAGTTGCATAATTTGTAGCAAACGGGATATTTTTACTGTTACATGTAAACATCAGATTCTTTATATCCTCGTGATGAATATTTACAACAGGGTCGCGGAAAAAGATGACAATATCAATTTCCTTGTTGGCAATCATTTCACTAATTTGGTTGTAGCCACCATATTCGCCGGGAAAAAGATGTTTAACCTTAACACCATTCTTTTCAACAAATTCGGCTGTTCTACCTGTGGCCAAAAGATTTACGCCAGGTATCCATTCTTTGTGCGATTGTAAGAATTCAACCATTTTAGGCTTCATGTTATCGTGGGCAAGAATTGCTATATTTTTCATTTTAGTTTAGTTTTTATCAATTTTAAACTCCTATCTGCTTAATAGATGCAAAAATAATCGATTTTCAGAATCTCCGAAATCTAAACCGTTGATTTTGCACATTTTTATTATTCATAAAAATGTATTGGTCATCAAATAACTAATTCAAACGATTGCGTTTAGTTGTCTCCGATTCGGTTTCTTCATTGATTTTATTAGATTTGCCACCATGCTGCAACGATTTGATATTGCCCTGCTTGTAAGTTATGCCCTGATTTGCATTAGTATCGGTTTTTTTAGTCACCGAAAACAAAAGCACAACGATTTTCTTATAGCCGGAAGAAAACTTGGCTATTGGGGATTCACTTTTTCTGTATTGGCCAGTTACATTGGTGGCTCGGCCCTGGTTGCATACCAATGTCATTAAGTTAAGGATTATTTCTCTGATAATCTGTAAGTAACGCTTTGT
>CAYLZH010000198.1:0-9791 GCA_964388245.1 uncultured Bacteroidales bacterium | reverse complement strand
ATACTTTTTATCAACAGATGTTCAGGAAGTTAACTCCTGCGAAACTTGAGTAATGAGTATAAGCGATAAACTTATCGAATGGTACAAGATTAACCAGCGTGACCTACCCTGGAGGCACACTTCAAATCCTTATTATATTTGGCTTTCAGAAGTAATTCTACAACAAACAAGGATTGAGCAGGGACTGGCTTATTATAAGAGATTTATACAAAAATTTCCTACCTTGAAAGAACTGGCCGATTCGACCGAAGAAGAAATTTTAAAGCTTTGGCAGGGATTGGGATATTATACACGGGCAAGAAACCTAAGCTTAACAGCAAAAAACATTGTGTTTAATTTGGAAGGAGTATTCCCCGACTCATATTCGGAGCTTAAGAAACTAAAGGGTATTGGAGACTATACAGCTGCCGCCATTGCTTCTTTTGCTTTCTCCCGGCCTCATGCAGTGATTGATGGTAATGTAATAAGGGTTGTATCAAGATTGTTTGCCATAAGAGAAAGTGTTGACACAACATCAGGTAAAAATGAAATTAAAAGGTTGGCCACAAGTATTTTAAATTATGAGAAACCTGGTGAACATAACCAGGCAATGATGGAACTTGGTGCTCTTGTATGTTTGCCTAAAAGTCCTTTGTGTTCAGATTGTCCGGTCGTCTCGTATTGTGTTGCTTTTAAGGAAAATAGGCAACATGAGTTTCCGGTTAAATTGAAAAAAGTAAAAATAAGAGTGCGCTATTTTAACTATTTCTTCATCTCAGATGGCCGGCGTTTCATTGTTGTGAAACGATCTGACAATGATGTTTGGCGGAATCTGTATGAATTTCCGATGATTGAATCAAACAGTTTGTTCTCCTATCGTACAGTCCTGGATAATCATAGTGTTCGTAAGATGTTTAAATTTGTTAGTCCGAAATTAGCCGATACCAGGATTAACAAGTTGCATGTGCTTACGCATCAAAAGATTTATGCAAGGCTGTTTTGGTTTATTATAAAAGAAGAAGATATGGATAATGCGGCCAAATCCGGTTTCCTGATAACAGATACATTGACATTTCAAACCTACCCGGTACACCGCTTAATGGAACTTTTTATCAATGATATCGGTATGAATGATACAGCAGTGTAGAATTTATTATGATAAAGTGTTTTACAAAATATAAATATGTTTCGGTTATTTTTGTAAAATTTAAACATACACGATACACCAATATTTAAATTTCATTCATAATTTTGCAGTTGATGATAAAAGGTGTAAATTTAAAGTCAAATCTCCTAAAAAACTTATGATATGTTAAACAAAGTAATGTTAATTGGTAATGTAGGACGTGATCCTGAAGTAAGGTATTTCGACAGTGGAGTCGCAAAAGCTCAGTTTTCGCTGGCAACCACAGAAGTTTACAAAAACAAAGAAGGACAAAAAACCGAACAAACCGAATGGCATAATGTTATTATGTGGCGCCGATTGGCTGAAATAGTTGAGCAATATGTTAAAAAAGGCGACAGGTTATATATCGAAGGAAAAATTAAAACCCGCTCATACGACGATAAAGACGGTGTGAAAAAATACATAACTGAAATCTGGGCCGAAAACATGCAAATGCTTAGCCCAAAGAAAACTGACGATAGCCCTGCAGCAGGAGGCACATCTGAGCCACCGGTAAATTATACACAAGAGGCAACCGAAGAAGGTGATGATCTACCATTTTAACACTATATTTATCATCAACAAATTCTAACAATCAGGTGGTTTTGACCTCAGGAAATTAAATTATGAATTGAACTGTAATTAGCTTGGAAAGCGAAATATTTACAAATGCCTGGACACTAATCCAGCAAGTTACCTTTGGCACATTCGATTTAAATACCATTATTGGCCTGCTGGTAATTATAATCCTGCTTGTTGCGTCGGCTCTGATATCCGGCTCCGAGGTGGCATTTTTCTCACTTAGCCCGGTTAACCTGAATGACTTTGAGCATAAGCAAACCAAGACAGGTAACCTGGTAATACAATTGGTAAAAATGCCCGAACGCCTGTTGGCAACAATTCTTATCGCCAATAATTTTGTTAATGTCGGAATAGTAATTATCTCAACTTTTATTGCCTCCAGACTTGTTGATTTCTCGCATTGGCCCATAGTGGGATTCATTATCGAAGTTGTGATAATTACGCTTATGCTTTTGTTATTTGGAGAGATAATCCCAAAAGTATATGCAAGTCAATATGCTAGTAGTTTTGCAGTATTTATGGCAAGGCCTCTGTCGGTATTAGAAAAAATATTCAGGCCATTAAGTTCGTTGCTGGTAAATTCAACATCGTTCATTAACAAGCGGTTTCAGTCGAAAAGCCAAAACCTGTCGATTAATGATATTTCCCATGCACTTGATATTACCGAAGATAAGATTACCGAGGATAAACGGATATTAAAAGGTATTGTAAAATTCGGAAACATCGATGTTAAAGAAATTATGAAATCGCGAGTTGATGTTGTTGCAGTTGATATAAATATACAATTCAAAAAACTCCTTTCAATCATAATCGATTCGGGCTACTCCAGGATTCCTGTTTATGATCAGAATTTCGATCAGATAAAAGGAATACTGTATATCAAAGACTTGTTGCCACATCTTAAGGAACCGAACGAATTTACATGGCAGGATTTATTACGCCCGGCATATTTCGTTCCTGAAACAAAGAAAATCAATGACTTGCTCAGTGAGTTTCAGGACCAAAAAAACCATTTTGCAATAATTGTCGATGAATATGGCGGGACTTCGGGTATTGTTACTCTCGAAGATATTTTAGAAGAAATTGTTGGAGAGATTACTGATGAAATGGACGACGAGGATATTATCTATGATAAAATTGATGACCATACATTTATTTTTGAGGGGAAAACCCTCTTAAACGACTTCTATCGTATTGCCGAATGTGAAGATAATACTTTCGATTCCCTTAAGGGCGATGCCGAAACACTTGCCGGACTCGTACTTGAATTCAGAGGAGAAATACCGAAAAAAAATGAGACAATACGTATCCTGCATTTTGATTTTACAATAAAAGCCGTTGACAACCGTAGGATTAAAAAGATTGAAATCAAAATTAACAAACTTGACACTGAATAAATACAGCTATCTCATAATTCTTTTGGTGCTATTGATTACATCTTCATGTAAAGAAGATTTCATACCTAGGCCAAAGGGATATTTCCGGATTACTTTACCACACAAATCGTATAATGAATTTAAGTCGGAATGTAATTTCAGTTTTAAATATCCCGGATATACAATTATTAGCACCGACAGGGATTATAATTCCGAACCATGCTGGTATAACTTAGATTTTCCTTTGTTTCGGGCACGGCTGCACATGAGCTATAAGCATGTGGATTCAAATCTTAATCAATTACTCGAAGATTCATATACCCTGGCAATGAAACATTCGGCAAAAGCCGATGCAATCGATCAGCATATATTTGCTTTTCCTGAGAAAGAAATATATGGTACAATTTACGATATAAAGGGAAATGCAGCTTCGGTGCTTCAGTTTTATTTAACCGACAGTACCAGTAATTTTTTTCGTGGATCGCTTTATTTTAGCCATGTGCCAAATAAAGATTCTATTGCTCCGGTTGTCGGATTTATTGCCAGTGATATTGATACATTGATAAATTCCTTTGCCTGGGAATAAACAAGTCTTCAAAATGCCTATATTATATAATGAAAAATTACCTGATGGCTCGCAACTGGCCCTCTGGCAAATTTGCGAAGACGAGGATTTCTTTCAGTATAATCTAAAGCAGCACAACGTAAACCTGAAGCCTGTTGAAAAGTTTAAGGCCAGACACAGGCGACTTGAGTGGTTGGCAGTCAGGTGGTTGTTGCAGGTAGTTCTGAACAGAACAGTTGAAATAGAGTATGATAAACATGGCAGGCCAATACTCAAAAATGCGAATGTTCATATTTCCATATCCCATTCAAGAACGATGGCCGGAATTTATTTAATGCATGATAAACCTCCTGGTCTCGATATCGAATTAATATCATCAAAAGTTGAGAAGGTAAAACACAAGTTTATGTCAGCAAAGGAACTTGGACAACTGAGCCTGGAAAATTACAAACATGAATTGTTAATGTACTGGTGTGCCAAAGAATGCCTCTTAAAGATTTACGGACAAAAGAATATCGACTTTATCGAACATCTGAAAATATCTCCATTTCCCTATTCAAACAAAGGAAGTTTTAGGGCATCAATTGAAATAAATGATTTCCATTCGGAACACACCTTACACTTCCTGCACTTTGGGAATTATGTTGTGGTTTATGGTCATTGATATTTTTCCTTAATTATCAAAAAGTTATAATGATTGATTTTTGATTTTTTTAATTCACTTTAGAATTGAAAAAAGATTAAAATGAATAAAAAATTCGTTTATCTTTGCCGATTATTTTAAAAATTAGGAAGATTAAACAAAATTAAAAACAAATGCAAAATAGAGGTGCAATTAGGTTATTGGCAATTTTACTTGCCTTAGTGAGTATATACCATCTATCTTTTACATTTATTACCCGAAGTGTAGAAAGCGATGCAAAGGAATTCGCCCAGGGCGAAAAGGTGAAAGAAATGGCTTACTTAGACTCACTTTCAGGCGAAACAGTATATAATCTGCTCTTTAGGAAGTTCACCTACAAAGAATGTAAAGAACGGGAAATGAACTTAGGCCTCGACCTTAAAGGGGGTATGAATGTTACATTGGAAGTATCTGTTGTTGATGTAATTAAATCCTTGTCAGGACATAGCAAAGATTCTACATTCGTGGCTGCTATTAAGCGTGCTAAAGAACTTCAGAAAAGTACACAGGAAGACTTTGTAACTCTGTTCGGACAAGCCTTCACAGAAATAGATCCTAATGCAAGAATGGCAGCGATATTTGCTACGCTTGACCTGAAAGACAAAATCAGTTTTAACTCAACAAACGAAGAGGTTCTTGATGTTATCCGGCGGGAAACGAATAATGCTATAGATGTTTCATTTAATGTTTTACGAAGCCGGATTGACAAATTTGGTGTAACCCAGCCAAATATTCAGCGACTCGAAACATCAGGAAGAATATTGGTTGAACTACCTGGTATAAAAGAGCCCGAGCGTGTAAGAAAATTACTCCAGGGAACAGCAAATCTCGAATTCTGGGAAACCTACAAGCTGGCCGAAGTCTATCAGGTTCTTTTAGATGCCAACAACCGTATTAAGGAAATGGAAGAAGGCGCTACTGAAGAGGAAATCGATGAAGCCCTTGCATCTCAATCTGAAGATAATACAGATGACACAACCACTGAGCCTGAAAGCCAGGAAATACCGGAAGATAGCCTCCTAACAACAGATTCAACCGAAGGCCCCAGTCTTCTTGAGCAGCTTGAAAGTGATACTCTTGCATCTGATACAACCGGAGTAGATTACGAACAACGTTTGAAGGATTTTCCTTTATTCTCAGTTTTGGTACCTAACACCTCACAAGATGGTAGCGAACTTGCAAATAGTTGTGCAGTAGGATTCTCCCACAAAAAGGATACAGCAAAAGTAAATGCCTATCTTGGATTAAAACAGGTTAAATCATTGTTTCCACGCGATTTAATGTTTCGTTGGACTTTCAAGCCTGTCGATGATGCGGGTAATTATTTTCAGATGGTTGCACTTAAGATTTCGACCCGCGATGGCCGTGCACCTCTCGAAGGTGATGTAATTACCAATGCACGCGATGAATTAGGTGACAATCAGGCAACAGCACAGGTATCAATGTCGATGAATACCGAAGGTGCCAAAACATGGGCACGTTTAACAAAAGAAAATGTTGATCGCGAAATTGCCATCATTCTCGACGATTATGTTTACAGTTATCCAACTGTTCAGGGTGAGATTAAGGGAGGAAATTCACAAATTACCGGAAACTTTACAGTAAATGAAGCCATGGACCTTGCCAATGTTTTGAAATCGGGTAAACTGCCCGCTCCAGCAAGGATCATCGAAGAAGCAATTGTTGGGCCATCACTTGGTAAAGAGGCCATTAACTCAGGATTATGGTCGTTTGTAATTGCATTTGTTGTAGTACTTCTTTATATGATTTTCTACTATAATCGCGCAGGTGTTGTTGCAAACATTGCCTTGCTTGCCAACATCTTTTTTATAATGGGTGTGCTTGCATCGCTTGGTGCAGTTCTTACATTGCCGGGTATTGCAGGTATTGTTCTTACAATTGGTATGTCGGTTGATGCGAATGTGCTGATCTTTGAGCGGATCAGGGAAGAAATCAACGCCGGTAAGGGGCTTAAACTTGCAATTAAAGACGGTTATAAGAATGCATATTCAGCAATTATCGATGCGAACATTACTACTTTGCTAACAGCGATTGTACTTGTTTATTTCGGTAAGGGGCCCATCCAGGGTTTTGCAACTACTTTAATTGTAGGTATTCTCACATCACTTTTCTCAGCTATTTTCATTACCAGGTTAACTTTCTTACAGATGATGAATCGTGAAATGGTGATCAATTTCTCAACAAACCTTACTCATAATGCATTCAAAAATCTGAATATCCAATTTATTGCAAAGCGTAAAACATTTTATATGATATCAAGTGCTGTAATTATCATTGGTATCATATCGTTAGTTGCACGTGGCCTGAACTATGGTGTAGATTTTCTTGGCGGACGTACCTATGTTGTTCGGTTCGAACAACCTGTTAGCACAGTTGATATTAAGGAAAACCTGAAAAATATTTATGGCGAAGCTCCCGAAGTAAAAGTTTTTGGAGGCGATAATCAAATCAAGGTTACAACGAAACATCTTATCGATTACAATACCCTGAGCGATGCTGATGTCGACCTGAATACATATTATACCGAACTAAATGAATTTATTGGCAGCGATGTTAGCTTTGAGCAATTCGAGGAAATGGTAGCCAATACAGAATTCGATGTCGACGATGTGGTTGAGATGAAATTATATCAGGGATTACACAACTATCTTGGTGATGTAAGCTATTCTGATTTTATCAGCGACCAGGAAGACAAGACCGTAGGTCGGATGAGTTCTCAAAAAGTAGGACCAACAATTGCCGACGATATTAAAACTGCCGCTGTTTGGGCAATTCTGATATCCCTGGTTTTCATTTTTGTTTACATCCTGATACGTTTCCGTTATTGGCAGTTTGGACTCGGTGCAGTTGCCGCCCTTGTTCACGATTCGCTGTTTGTGCTGGGAATCTTCTCGTTGTTCTATGGTATATTACCATTCTCTCTCGAGATCGACCAGGCATTTATTGCGGCCATCCTGACTGTGGTTGGATATTCTATAAACGATACCGTGGTCGTGTTCGACCGTATCAGGGAACGTGTAAGGCTTCACCCAAAACGCGACCGTGATTTTGTATATAATAATGCATTGAACAGTACAATCAGCCGTACATTCAGTACATCATTAAGTACATTTGTGGTGTTGCTGTCGATCTTTGTTTTTGGTGGCGAAACTATCAGGGGTTTTGTGTTTGCATTGATGATTGGTGTAATTGTAGGTACTTATTCATCGCTGTTTATTGCAACACCAATTGCGTTTGATACTATTAAAAAGGTTGAGAAAAAAGGCATTCAACAAAAACGATAATTTCGATCTTAAGATATTGAAAACCCCGGAAATTCCGGGGTTTTTTCATTATTGAAACTTGTGAAGCTGAATTTGCAGAAATCCTCGCTACCTGCCTGCCGCCGGCAAAGTCTGCGGGAAAGACATAAGTTCTGCTGATAAAAGGAATGAAATGTACGATAGCAGGGGAAATGCAAAATAGCACCAATAGGAAAAACTTCTATTTTATTATCAGCTTTTTATGAACCAGGTTGTCCGACATTTGAATCTCAATGAAATAAATTCCTTTTTCAAAATGCGATACATTGAAAGTGTAGTTGAAAAGATTGCTTTGAATTTTTTCAATCGCAACTATCTTACCACTAAGGTCATGGAGAATTAACTTAGTGTCGGGCGTAATTGCCTGCTGAAATGAAATCGAGACAAATTCGCTTACAGGATTTGGATATATATTAATTTCCTGCGTTGGGGGCTCTTTAACAATATCAGTAGTGCTACTTGCCAGTTTTACCACGAAAAATTTCTGTGCGTTGTAATCGGCTACAATTTCAAGGTTATCGAATTGTGCCGGTTGGTTTACCACTCCGCTAATGAAAATGTTACCCGAATTATCCGTTTGAATATCGTGTAAAAATAGTCCCTCACCACCTTTAAATAATTTAGATCCTGTAACTTCACCATTTTCTGAAACAAACAGAAGAGCCGGAGTTCCTACAGAATAAGCCTGGTTGAAAGTATCAATAATAGTATGTCCCGAAGACCATATGGTACTATCGCCGAAAAACTGTGCTAACACTACATATTCCTCGTTGTATTTTGCTACAGAATTATTAATGGCTATATGGAAATTTCCGTTGCCATTATTGTTCGGTGTTTCTAACGTCCATTCAATATATCCCGCTGAATCGATAGATGCCAGGAAAAAATCCGTATTTCCATAACTTGGAGCAAGAGGCCCCTGAATGCTATCATTACCAATAAGTGTCGGAACAAAAATCTCATTGCTTACCAGTGTTTTATGTTGCTCCGATCCATGAACATCTGTTGGTGTACAGGTAATGTCTTCGTATTGAAAAAACCATTTAATCTCATCTGATTCATCTAACTGAACAACGTATGCGTTATACCCTGACAGTGTATATATAATTGAATTGTTCACCTGCATGTTATCATTACTGCACACGCCTAAAACCTGAAGGTTCCCTGAGGCATCTGTTTCAAGACCTGTTAGGAATCCTTCATTGTCGATAAAAATTGAATCGCTTGCCTGGAATTGCGAATTGTATCGTATCAGATAATCATCAAAGCTTCCAAATTCTGTTTTCAACAAAGCATAACTGCCATTCTCCAATGCAATGGAAGAAGCTATCATGTCATCCTCCATATCCTCGGCATAAAGTATTTCACCATTCGGACTCAGGATAACCATAAAATAATGATTCTGTGGGGCAATAAAATTCCATTGTGCTGATAAAATAAGGGAATCATAGTACATGCCTGTAAGTAAGAGGTTTCCATTGTCGAATATCGATGCTTTATGAATTGTTGCTTTTCCTTCCCAGCTTATTTCCTGGCCGATAATAATCCCGTTATCATTAATATGGCTAATGCTTATATTGCCAAGAAACTGTAGACCATATGACATCTTATTTTCACTAACTGTAATCAAATAGAAACCGTTCTGATCATCAGGAAGCAGATGAGAATTAACCATAGTTGGATTTTGCTGATTATTTGTAGGTAATTCAAAAACCCACTGAGGTGCTTGCGAATAGGATGTATTAGATATCAGTCCACAAAAGGCAATTAGGTAGATTATTTTTCTCATGATATATTTTTGATAACAAATTTGTAACTCTTCATGGTTATGTAATACTAATGACAATTTCTTTGTATGATTGGTTATCATTATATGCCAAAACGAACATTTACTCAAGCTTAATACAACTTGCATTGGTGCGAGAATGCTTGCTTGCGTTCTGGTTACCAGCATGATACATCCACCTTAAAAACAGTTGTAAAAATTAGTTCTAAATTAGGATCTGCTGATTTTCAGCACACATCATTTAAAAAGCTGAAAATCAGTAGAAAGATTCGTATTATATTAATTTAATATATAAATAAACTTAATTTATTTATAAAGAAATTGATTTAAAAA
>CAYLZH010000197.1:1094-9793 GCA_964388245.1 uncultured Bacteroidales bacterium | reverse complement strand
GGGGGTGTTGCAAATTTTTATGCAAATGTTCCACCGATCACCTATTTACCTTCAGGAACCCCCGAAGCCGGAAAACCAGTGGTTGTACAGTGGGGCAATTACGCCAACCATGCCATGACAATAGTTGGTTATAATGATTCGATTTCTTTCGATTACAACAACGATGGACAATACACAAACAATATTGATATCACAGGCGATGGAATTGTATCGATGAAAGACTGGGAGCGCGGCGCTTTTCGTTTTGCTAATAATTACGGCGGGGGACCAAACTGGGGCGACAATGGCTTTGCCTACATGATGTACCGTGTTCTGGCTTATCCAAATCAACAAGGGGGTATCTGGAACCAAACTGCTTATGTTTTGAAAACACGCAAATCGACCAATCCACTGTTAACGATGAAAGTTTATCTCAGGCACACCTGCCGGAACAAAATAAAGGTAACGGCAGGAATAGCCTCCGATACCAGCCTGGCCTTTCCGCAATACACCAAAGAATATCCGGTATTTAATTACCAGGGTGGCGAATACTATATGCAGGGAGGAACACTTGAAATCCACAAAGACCTTGAATTCGGCATAGATATTTCCGATTTACTCAACTATCATCAATCAGGAAATCCAGCCAGATTTTTTCTGTTGATAGATGAAGAGGATCCTGGAAATGCAGGTACAGGCGAATTGCTGTCTATGTCGTTGATTGACCATTCGAATGGCTTTGCGGAAACCATATCACCTTATGCAAATGAGGCCCTGACAGAAAATGATCTGAGCATTTTTTCAATGGTGTCGACGATTAATTTTTCAAGCCCGCAAATTTTGGGTGATACACTACCATTGGCAAATCCCGGAATCATGTACAATGCACAGTTGGAAGCATCAGGTAGTGTGTTGCCATATTTTTATCAGTTCGATAAAGATTATTCAGAAGAATACTCCCAGGTTACTTATCCTGAAATCAATCAGCAGGTAATTGTTACAAGCAATAACGATGATGGAACAGCACAGATAAATCTTGATTTCGGCTTTCCTTTTTCTGATGAAGAGTACAACCAGGTTGTTGTTCACACCGATGGATATATTTTGTTGGGGGAGGAACCACTCTCGTGGCCATATCTTGTTAGTTCGGATTTGTTTGAAAGCTATATCAGAAAAATTGCACCATTTGGTGCCGATCTTCAATATTATTCATCTCAGGGTCATGGAATCTGGTACGAAGGAAACTCAAGTTTTGCACACATCCGTTGGAAAGGTTTTTTTAAGAACTACACAACTACCGATACCGTCGATTTTGGGTTAAAGCTATTTCCTGACGGTGACATGGAGTTCTTCTACGGAACAATGAATATTCCGGCCGGAGCAGTTTGGGAATCGATAATTAACCAGGGAAACCCAAATCAAATTCAATATTTAAGCCTTAATGATTCGATCGACATTAATCAGGGGTATCATTATTCGATGAATGTTCCATTTATTCCCGATGGCCTTCACTGCACCTCAAACGGACAAATAAAAGGAATCCCGACAATGCTCCAGGCTCCGGTACCAATTCGGTTTAAAGTTATCGATGCGGCCAATCTCGAAAGTAAAAAAGAACTTATATTTTCCACAGAGGGAATTAACGAATTGCTTGTAGAAAACATCGATGTAATGACCAATGGCGATGATATTATCGAAGCCGGCGACCAGGTTTCCATGAGTATGATTATTCGAAACATCAACAATTCGACACATACTGATGCTTCGATTTCTATTAGCACATTAGTTCCAGAATTTCAATTTTTTGATAACACAGAATACCTTGGCACCATAAATCCTCACGACACGGTCGAATTAAATGATGCATTTACTTTTGTTCTAACTTCTCACATTGGAAATGCTATTGAAGTTGAGTTTCAAAGCACTATCGTTTCGCAAACCGATACTTTTTTTGAGAATTTTACTTTGCCGGTTTATGCTCCCGATATCAGGATAAAAAATGTTATTGTCGACAATGCCAATGGATATCTTGAACCAGGTCAATCTGCAAATCTGAAAGTTTATATTGAAAACACCGGCGATGCAAAAGCAAGTAATCTTACCCTGACATTCTCAAGCAGCGATCCCTATTTCATGATCTTGAATAATACGGCATCGTTTCAACTATTAAATAAAGACCAGGTTGATTCCTGTATTATTCAGGTATATGTATCGACACTTGCGGCAGTTATAACTAATCTTCAGGTTTCGTTTCAGGCTGATTTTTTCTACAATTCTACCGACACGGAATATCTTCCATTACAGTTCCTTGGCGATGATTTCGAGTCAGGCGACCTTCACCCTTTTGGATGGATTTCGGGTGGCGATGCCATTTGGATGATAGACGACACGGTTGTTTACGAAGGAATTTATTCCGCCCGATCGGGCTTTATATCGCACAATCAGGAATCGAATTTAATCTATGAAATCGATGTGGCCGATGAAGGTAATCTGGAGTTTTACAAAAAAGTTTCGTCGGAGCCTACATACGATTTCCTGCGGTTTTATGTTGATGGCAACTTAGTTGACGAATGGGACGGATACAGCGACTGGAGCCACGAATCCTATACATTAAGTGCCGGTCCGCACATCTTGCTCTGGAGCTATCAGAAAGATTACTCTGTGTCATCAGGATTAGACGCCGGGTGGATCGACTATGTTACCTTACCGGTCATTCAATCGCTCTTTGTATCGGTCGATGAAATCAATCATTCAGGAATCGAAGAAATTTCAGCCTATCCAAATCCATTTTATTCGGGTTGTGTGATAACATTTGTTAATCCTAAATCAGAATTCCATACTTTGGACATTTTCGATATTCATGGAATAAAGGTCGAATCGTTTGAAATCGCAGGTAGCAATTCGGTTTTTTGGGATGCAACACAAAATTTTTCAGGGATATATTTTGTTCGTTTATCAGGATACCAGAAGCATAAAAGCTTACGATTAATAAAGTTGTCGAATAAGCCGTAGTAGCTACATCCCTCCGCCTACTTGTATATCTACACCTTCACGCCGTCGCTGATAATCGTTTAAGCGATAGCTGAAACTAATTCGTACCGAAGGAGATTCGCTATCCATTGAAAAATAGGAATAGAAATCCTCATTTTGAGTTGTAATATTGTAGAAATGAGTATTAAACGGATCGCGAATACTAATACTAAATGAGGCTTTCCGGTCAAGAAATTCGTGACGAAATGCAAATGCTGTAATAAAATCCCCTTCTTTTTTACCCTGTCCTTCGACATGGGGCGATTGGTAAAAGGCTGTAACCTGCAGACGTGTATTTTTACCAAACTTGAAGGTTGAAGTCAGTCGACTATCGAAACTTAAGGATGCCTGACTAAATTCATCTTCAATTAATTCGCCCTTCATATCAATATACAACAAATTACTGCCTGCATTGATACTCCACCATTTTTTGAGATAAAGATTTGTCATCAGTTCAATTCCTGTAGCATCTATCCTGCCCAGGTTCTCCCAGGTAATCATCATCAAATGACCATCAGTGTTATCGATCGACATCACTTTTGTATTTCGGCTTTGGCGGTAAAATGCAGTTGCCGATAGCATCCCTTTTTTTAACCTCTTGATATAGTTGAATTCCAATGCATCAGTATCGGCAGGTTTTAACAAGGGATTGCCTTCAAAAGCATTGTATTGGTCGTTGTAACTGGGAAATGGGTTCAGGTCCCATGGCTGAGGCCGGTCAATTCGGCGACTGTAGCTGAGTTGAATTTGTTGCTCCTTGGCTAATTGACGCGACAGATGTACTGAGGGATAGAGATTAAATATTTCAAGTGGCCAGTCAATATCCAGCGTTTTTTGATTTAACAAGCGGTCGGTATATTCTGCACGTAATCCAAGTTGATAACCAAATCCCCACAATTGGTTCGAATAGGTTGAATAACCTGAATAGAGATTCCGTTTGAAATCCATTGCGTTTGAAAAAATCTCATTGATGGTCCAGGATTCAAGTTCATTATCAAAATTTTCGAAGGTATAATCATTTGTACCCGGATTTAAATGAGCCTGCACTCCGGCTTCAATTTTTCCTTCTCCCACCGGCACCGTATAATCGATTTTTGCCTGGATGTTTTCCCTGAAAACTTTGTCGAGTGTCCTGAGTTTATTTGGGGTGCCCTGTTCATGTCCAATCAAATCAACTGCTACTTCACGGGTATCCTGAGTATTGTTACTGTTCCAGTTCCAGGCGGTAATGCTGGCATCTATAAAATGCCCGTCTTTTGAAAAGGCCTGATGAAAGTTTATTGAGCCTGATAAATATACACCATCGATTTCGAATTGATTTATTGATTGGGCAAATTGACTATATCCACTAACCGTATCAAAATCGTGATAGTTGGTTTCAAAATCACGTTTATGGCCAAAACCTCCTACTGAACCGGACACTGTTAAAGTCGATTTTGACGATAAATACAAATCAGCACCAGAAGTAAAACGCCAGGGTATATTTGTCTGTATCCTATCGGTTTTCTCATGCAAAAATCCGATTGTATCATTCAGGTAACTTTCCCGTTTATTGGTTGATTTTGCCACGAATGTCTGGACATTGTAATTTCCACCTATGAAAATATTCGATTTTGCCCTCTTAAAATTAATATTGAAATCGCCCCCGTATTTACCTTTTGTACCTGCCGAAAGACTCAGCATCCCGTTCATCCCTTCAAGTTTTTCTTTCTTCATAATTAAATTAATGATACCGGCAGTACCATCCGGATCGTATTTGGCCGAGGGATTGGTTATAATTTCGATGTTTTCGACTGTATTGGCCGGTGTTTGTTTTAATAATTCGGGACCTGTCAGAATGCTTGGCCTACCGTCGATTAGTACGGTATAGTTTGTAGACCCACGCAGGCTTACGTTTCCTTCGATGTCGACCTGTACGCTGGGAATATTTTCCATAACCCCGGCAACACTTCCACCTGCTGCATTGATGTGTTGGCTAACGTTTACAACCTTTTTATCGATTTTAAAATCAACATAATTACGATCGGCAAGCACCTCTACATCATCTAATTTTTCAACTGCTGGATTTAATTCAAGATTGTTGATGATTAATTCTTTTTGCTCAGGTGATAATTCAATGTTTGCCAAAACCTTTTTCTGATATCCAATGAAATTTGCTGTGAGGAAATACTTCCCATAGGGCAATTTTTCAAGTAAAAAGGTGCCATCCTTATTGGTTACGGTTCCGGTTATCAAACTCGAATCTGCTGCGCTGAACAAAACAATGTTCGTGTATTCGATGGGCTTATCCAGGCTTGCGTCTGTTACCCTTCCTTTTATCGTACCTTTTCCTTTTGTAGCAGGTTCTTTATCATTTGTACCATGAACAACAATAGTTAGCGAAAGTGTAAGTAGAAATAATAGAGTTCTTTTCATATTCAGGCATTTAGTTTTCCGGCTGTCACTAAACAACTTTTAATCCAAACGAATCAATTGGAAGACTCCCACCTAATTAGGATTATTCAATCGAAAACCGAAGGAATTATTGTGTTCGAATACGAACACACAGAGGAATATTCGAACAAAATTATGCCTGCTTTCGCGATTCATGGATACTAAAACTTAATTGCTTTGTGAGATACCATTATTTTATACTTTCGCACATAGAAACAATGGGAACTGGTTTTAATGATTCTTCATAATTAATGAAAATTGTATTTTTAACATCTACACATTTAGCACTCGATGACAGGATTTTTTATCATCAGGCAAAGTCTTTGATCCGCTTTGGTCATCAGACTTGGATTATCAATAGTATTGAAGACTTAATCAAAAATGTTGATGGTATCTCATTGAATTGTTTTGCCGGTGAAAAGATGTCGAAAAGAGACAAAGTTTGTGTTTTCATCGAAAAATTAAAAGAGAGCGAACCAGATTTAATTATTTGTTCTGAACCTATTACAATACTGGCAGCCAAAACCTTCAGGAATAAATATTCAAGAAATCTAAAAATTGTTTACGACATTACTGAATGGTACCCCTCGAAAAAAAACCTTGTAAATTACAGAAATATAATCAGATGGGCTCATTTTTTCAAGTTCGCTTTTTTCAATCTTTATACTTGTTTTTTTGCTGATGCTTTCATATTTGGCGAGTACTATAAAAGTAAGCCATACCGGATTTTATTTCCCTTTAAAGCATTCTCTTTTATAGGCTATTATCCTGATTTGGATTACCTGGCACAAAGTCCTCAGAATTTAAAAAAGGATTTAATCCGCCTATCATATTCGGGGAAAATTAGCATTGAAAAAGGTTTTAAGAATTTTCTACTGGTTGTAAAGGAATTATCGGAAAGGCAAAAGGACCTGCAAATACAGATTAAGATTATAGGATGGTTCGATCCTTTAGACGAGAAGCTTTGCCATGATATGTTAAATTCACTTCCTGAAAATATCAGCCTGAATTTTTATGATAGGCAGGATTTTATTGATTTCCTTTCAATTATAAATCAGACAGATATCTTTTTAGATCTCCGGTCGGCCGATCTTGAGAATCAGTATTGTCTTCCTATCAAATTGTTTTATTATGCTGCATTAGGGCGTCCTGTGATTTTTACCAGCCTGAAAGCCATACGAAAAGAAGTAGATATTGATAAATTTGGATATTTGGTAAATCCGGAAAAAACAGAACAAATTGTTGATCTGATAATTAAATATATCGACAATCCTGCATTTTTCACAAAGCATTGTAGAAATGCCAGGGCCATAGCTGAGAAAGAATATAACTGGAAAACAATCGAACCTGATTTTATCCGTTTCATGCATAACTTATAGATTGACAGCATGTTTTCAAGAAGTACAACGTTAACTATTGCATCGAAGTTGATTATCCTTTTTATCAACTTTTTTCTTGTTGTGATCACTGCTCAAATTTGGGGTAGTGAGGGGCGTGGAGAAATTGCTCTTGTTATTGCGAATATTGCAATTATAAGTATTGTTGCCAATATAAGTTGCGGAAGCACAGTAGCATTTCATGCCCCGCGAATGGCGCATGGCGAATTGCTTGGAATAGCTTTTACAGGTGCCTTTGCACTTTCATCTTTAAGTACACTTGTTTTATCAATCATTCTGGGCTTCGAATATTTTCAGCATCTAATGATTATTTCGCTTCTGATGTCGGTGAGTAATTCGCTCTCGCTTTATTGGCTGGGCAAGGAAAATATCAGGTGGTACAATATCCTTACATTATTAGCGCCGGTTAGCATTCTCGGATTTTTGTTTTTAATGTATTATGGCTTTGGATTAACCTCCCTGAGTGCATTCTTTTACGCATACTACATTGCTTACGGATTAATCATTGTGATTGGAGTAATAGGTGTTCTGTCGCGTTTTCCCGCTACCAGGCCTGCAATCAGCATTGATGGTATTAAGAAAGTTCTTAGCTATGGCTTTAACAACGAATTCAATTATTTCATCCAGTTCTTAAATTACAGGCTTACCTATTTTTTTGTTGAAGAATGGCTCGGATTATCTCCTCTTGGTGTTTTTTCAATCTCTGTTTCAATTTCCGAAGCCATTTGGGTTGTAAGTAAAAGTCTGTCGGTAATTCATTTTTCGCGTGTTGTAAATACCTCTAACCAGCCTGAAAATATCCATCGTACAAAAGTATCGGTAAGACAAAGTTTTTGGGTGAGTCTAACCATTGTTGCTGCTATGGCCTTAACACCACAATCATTCTTTGTGTATATTTTCGGAGAAGAATTTTCGGAAGTAAAACAATATACAATTTATCTGATCCCAGGAATAATTGCAATTGCTGTTTCAAATTTGTATGGACATTATTTTGCCGGAGTTGGAAAATTACATATCCTTCGGAATAAATCACTTATAGGATTATTTGCAACACTTGTTCTTTCTATTTTATTGATTCCGGGCTTTCAACTGACCGGAGCCTGTATAACATTAAATGTTTCCCACATTCTATCATCGGGCTATTTATTGTATAAATTTTATCGTGAACAAAAAATCTGAAAAAACAGGAAGATTCTCAATTCAAGTCTCACTTTGCCCGCATCCTGTCCAGTGATTTTTTAAATACCCTGAGTTTATTCAACTCTACAATATTTTTACCCTCTGTCATATTGTGCCCATGTCGTCGTACATACAATGTAACGTCTTCAATTCGTTTCATTCTAATATTAAGCTCTTTGGCCCTGTTAAACCAATCGTTGTCTTCGCCGAATCTCAATGTTGGATCAAATAATCCAACCTCATCAAAAGCAGATTTTCTGTATAAACAGGCTCCAATGTAGTTTGGGAATGCACTTTTCGAATCGCCTGTAAACTCGAACTTTCCTGTTTGCGTATCTTCCTCCATAACCTGGGCGTTGCCGCGTATAATTTTCAGTTCTTTATCATTCATCAATTCATTTACAAGAAGATTTAGCGTATTTTCCGGCCAGAGGTCATCAACATCAAGAAAGGCAATTAATTCTCCAGAAACATCTTTTATCCCGCGGTTCCTGGCCGAAGCCGGTCCATTGTTTTTTTGATGAAAGTATCGAATGTCAACTGGTAATTCGCTGATTATATTTTTTGTACCATCAACCGAGCCATCGTCAACAATAATAATCTCTATTGCTGAATATTTTTGAGAAAGAATATTTGAAATTGCTTCTTATTTTATAATTGCATTGAGCGGGGGTATGGTCT
>CAYLZH010000197.1:0-1084 GCA_964388245.1 uncultured Bacteroidales bacterium | reverse complement strand
AATTATACTAATCAATGGTTTTGAGTTAACCTGATCAACCTGGTTTGTTTTTAACCGGCCCGCTGTTTTGTATTCATCCTGATTTGATAAAAACTTTGAGATTGCCGTTGGTATTCCATTTATATCGCTACCAAGCTCCAGCAAAAAGCCCGGTAACGAATTCGTGAGTTGACTTATATATTTATGTGTATGTAATCCGACATTAGGCAATTGGGACATGGTAGTAAACGACATCGCACTTTGAATTACCCAAAACTCCTCCGATGCAATTGATGTGTGTTTCTGCTTTGTGATACTCGGCAGGAATATCGCCTTCAATGGTAATTTTTGTATTATCTGGTCTTTTAATTCAGGATAAAGGAACAAAACAGCTTTCTCATTATCAAGATTATCCTGGTTACTGATAAATTGCTTCAGGTGCTTAAACTTGACAATATCCTCAGAATTAAGTTTCCCGCTGCTATAAAGACTATATACTTCCGGCTTAGGATTGTTTCTGACAATCACATAATCATCAGCCAAATAATAGAATCCATTATTCAAACACGCCAGGGCTGTGGTTGATTTTCCTACACCTCCCTTACCTGTAATAAGAACAGCACCATCCACTGTACCTACAGCCGCCGCATGCAATAGTTGGCAACCATTATTTTCCATCCACCAATGAAATAGTGTGCGTAAAGGCGAGGCGTTAACCCAAAAAGGTAATGATTCGGCGTTTTTAACCCAGAATATTCCAATTTTACTTTGAAGGTCCATAATATTCACCGAGTTTTCAATCCAATGAAATGCGGTTTTTATTCTGCTGCTGTTAAATCCCCAAATATCGCCCCTGTCGGTAAACGATGCCACTGTACATGGAGGAGGTACCATTTCGACCGAAGTAGAATCGGTATCCCAAATGCAAATTGTAACATCCGGATTATTAGTTGTAGCACATCTTAAATGTTCCAGTGCCGGGCAAATTAATGGAACCATCTTCTCTCCGGCAAATGATAAGCACACCTTTGTGTCGCCAATAGTAAAATAATGGTCATATTCTCCGGAAACATCTCTTGCCTGTTGATACTTTTTATAGCACTGG
>CAYLZH010000196.1:0-9818 GCA_964388245.1 uncultured Bacteroidales bacterium | reverse complement strand
TTCAATGTTGTTGGATTTAAACAGGTTTTGGGCCTTTTGTCCAATACCTCCAACAAGTACAACTTTTACACCCAATCCCGCAATAAATTTTGGATAAATACCGGGTTGATGTACAGGAGGTGTAACAAGTTCATTATTAACAATCTGTTTGTTAACTGTATGGATAATTGCAAATTTTTCGCAGTGTCCGAAGTGGTTTGCGAATTTATTCATAGATACCGGAATAGCGAATTTCATGTTAATGATTTTTTTGATTTTGACGCAAAGATAACGAACATAAGTTCATAAAAAAACAGTTGTACATTTTTAAAATCAAATTGTCCTAATTCTAAATCAAATCGACCAAACACACCGACATTAATGCCTGATTCTCAATCGGTATTGTACAATATTTGTGATTCACTTAGTTTTGAGGTGTTTGATAACTATAAATGTTTTAATCGAATTGAGTAACATGAAAAGTTTGAATCCAGATATTTAGTTGCTTACTGAATATCAAAATCCCAAATAGACTACAAATAGCAATTTGAACGAGACCTCCCGGTGCACCCCTGCCAGGAGGTCTTTCCTTTTGAAATGACTAATATTCGGGCAATTCAACTTTGCCAATAAAGACAATAGCACCTGTTGTTTCCTCACAAATAGCAAATACAAACGGTTTGTTTACCATAATAAGATTAGGATTAACACTTGTAGTACCAATACTTATTGAAGTTACGGCAGCAGCTTCAGTGCCCTCTTCATTCACATCTACATAGGTTTTATGCTTTACACCATCAATAAATAAAGGTTTAAGATTGCTAATCCCGCTAAAATCGGCCGATTCGGTAAATGCAATCCCAAGTCCTAATTCGGCGAGGGCTTGCCTGAGTTCAATCTCATATTCGAATTTAAACTTAGGCATGTACAACTCGATATCTTCTGTCAAATGAAACTGATCCTGCCATTCGGTCCAGTTTTCAATTGTAAGTGAGGCAATTAAATCGTTAACATTGGATGGATCGGCGGGTAAAATGATAACCATCGAAAAACTTCCATTTCCGTACGGTAGTTTTACAGCACGAAACATTCCGGTTGAATAAGTTTCCAGGTCGGCTTCCATATGCATAGTTGGCACTATAACCGGAGCGCCTGTTGTCGGGTAAAAGGTATTGTCAAAAGTGTTCGCAGGATTGAATTCATATTGCCATGTCCCTTTAAAATAGATGGCATTAATTAAAAACATCAATTGCAATGGACCTATACCATCGATAATTTTCGTAATCTTATCGTTGGTGTTTGAAGCTACCCAGTTATTTATCACATCTACTGACGCAGGATCGGAAAAATCAAGTGCACTGACTTCTGCGTTATAGTACTGCGAATTGATATTCAGAAAATCAGGAAAGACATCGAAAGTTTGTTCGTACCAAATTGAATTTGCAGCAGTAAAAATTACATCAGGATCTGCATCAATCAGCCCTTGCATCAGGTTTTGATAAACTTCATTAATCTCCTGTGGGCTAAGCCCATTTAGTTGCATACATTCTTCAAAGGCTTCTTTAGTTTCGTTTTGGGCCCCATTGTATGCCATAGCCAGTGCTAATCCAATACTTGTTGGTGAAATAAACAGGTTTTCTTCAGGCAAAGCTGATTCATTGATCTCCTTAAACAGCTTGATGCCAAAAGCATTATCGGCCTCAATCACCGCAAGACTCTTAGTATTTACATCGATGGTTGAAGGAGGAGGTCCGGTATCATTATTTTTTGTGTTGCAAAATGATAAAAAGATTGTTCCGCTTAATAAAATGATAATGTATTTTCTCATGACCAATAGATTTTATAGGTTTACTTTCAGTCTTATAATTACGAAATTCTCAGGTATGTAATTTACAAAAAAAATGGATCAATCCTGAATAATAAGCTTTTTGGTTTCTATTTCGTTTTTTCCCTCAAATACTTTAACAAAATATACTCCCCGGTCCAGTCCTTTTAGTTTGATTTTATAAGATTGGTGTAAATCGTTTATTCTGCAGAGCCTTACTAATTTTCCGAGAGAATTGTAAACATTCACTTTTAAGGTTTTTGAGATTCCTTTTGGAGTTACGGTAATGAAATCAGAGGCAGGATTTGGAAAGATCGATATATTTGGCACTTCATTTTCCTGGTGGTTCATATAGTCAATGAAATTGAGTTTATCAATCCATAAAGCACCACCGGGCATTGGTAGGTTAATATCAGTTGAGGTGAATCCAATAACCATCGAATCCGGTAATATTTCAGGTCGTAGGTCGAATAGCGGAACTTCAAAATGTTGAAATATTGCTGATGGCCCTAATTTTCTGTAGCCTAATGCAATTGTGTCAGATAATCCTGTCTGGTAGTCGAACTTTTTAAGATAAACTAAAACATGGGCCGAGTCGGTGGAGACATAGTTGTTTTCGTATCTGTAATATCCTGTAAAGGATTGAGGTTTTAAATGGAAATCCGTTCCTGCAGTAAAAAAATCTATCTCACCTGATGAATAATTCAAATGAGGTATACCGTTTACAATCCAACCAGGATAAGGCAATCCGCCTGTTTCGCCGGTATATAATATTGCTGATAGGTTTCCGTCGTAAGCATTAGCTGAACTTTGAGCACTAATCTGACTATTCAGTTGAAAAGTGATTTCATTCGAATTGGTCCATCCATCGGCTATCTGATATGGTCCATCGGTCGACCAGATTTCAAATCCCGGATTTGGGATTTCCTGTGCGAATGTTGCATAATTTACTACAACTAAAACCAATATGTTGAATATTACAAGTTTCATTGATTAAAATTAAGGTATGCCCCAGGGATAAAAATCACGCTGAACACAATAATTTCCGCTGATTGAGTCATTTAAATTTATTGTAAATTCTATTTCCTGACCTGGCTGTGACGCATACGGTTCTTCAAAAATAAATTGATAGACGCCAACCTGAAGCCCGCTTATCTGCAAAGCAATATCATATAAACATTCACAGAAACAGTCCTGGGCCGATTCGCTTTCAGTTATCGTAATTGTATTACCAACAATGTTGATATCAGTTGAAATTATTCCCGGACAACAATTAAATCCGGCATTGATATGATCCACATAAAGCATTCCTCCCTCAAAATTATAATCAATAAAGGATTGATTGTCTGCAACCAATGAAGATTTCATGTTTTTACAATCGGATACACTTATCATTTTTGTACCCCCGCTCCAGGGATAATGATTTCTATTTACACAATAAATTCCTGTAACCGAGTCGGTAAGATTAATTGTGAATGCTATCTCGTGGCCGGGTTCCATGGCATATGGTTCAATAAATATAAAATGATAGGTTCCAATTGGCAGGTTGGCAATCTGAAGGTCAAGATCGTACAAACAATCGCAGTTGCATTCGCTCATCGATTCATGTTCGCTTATTGTAATTGTATTGCCTTCAATAGTGAAATCAGCAGTAATGATTCCCGGACAACAATTAAATCCTGCATTAATATGGGTTAAATAAAGGATGCTATCGACATAGTCGAACTCAATGCAGGATTGCCCTGTGGACACGGAATCTGTAGCGTTATTATCTTTAAAGGATTTACAATCAGTGAAACTAGTAAGCTTCGATTCAATACCGGAAGATGAGGGCTGTGTAGGTTCATCGTCACAGGCAAGGATCAAAATTAAAAAGATAAGTCCAAAGGAGTAAAGCAGTTGCTGTCGGTTCATCATTAAAAGTTTTGGGTTACGCACTGATTGCTATGATGAAGACAAAGGTTAAATGGTTGCGTTAAAAGACTGATTTTTACTTTTCTCAATCCAGATGTTCCTAAACATATTTCTTACCCGGAATAAGGGAGTTCCCGAACTCGATTTTTTTTTTGAATATGAAAAATGACTGCAATATTAAGTTTTTGCCAGTCTTTTGTTGATTAACCACGACAGAAATATCCCGGCTATGGCTCCAAATAAATGCCCCTCGAACGATACCCACGGGCGTGTAGGAAATATTCCCCAGATCAGGCCACCGTAGAGGATAAAAATTATCAGTGCTATGATAAACGACTTGATGTCGAACCGAAAAAATGCGGATGCAATTAAATAAGCTGCGAGACTATAAATCAACCCACTGGCACCGACATGAAATGCAGAGCGACCAAATAACCAAACCAGAAATCCACCCAATAATACTGATAATAGAACAATGGTAATTGCATTTTTTCGATCATAGATCAGAAGGGCCAAAAGCAGCACAATCAGTGGAATTGTGTTCGATAATAAATGAAGGAAGTTAGCGTGGATTAATGGAGCTAAAACAATGCCAACGAGGCCGGTCAAACTTCGTGGACGTATGCCAAACCGGGTTAGGTCGAAAGGTAAGATCAGATCGATTAACCATATTCCCCAAAGGGCTATTAACAGGTAAAGGATATACCTGACAGAGGTTTTTACAATTTCTGCGTTTCCTGCCATAAATTTAAGGTTTTGATAAAATTGTCGTTCTTTTCTTTATTGCAACTCGATAACTCGATGTAGCTTTTGCCATTTTCAGGAAAAGTATGGACAGCTAAATGGCTTTCGGCCAGCAACCATAGACATGTATATCCTTGTGGTTCGAAGTGATGTTCCATCTTGTTCAATACGTTGTATCCCGACTCTGTCACCATTTTGTCGAGCATAGCGTGGAGCACCCCGGGATCATATTCATCAACCCAGGCCGTGAAATTATATATAAGCTGGTCCATAATTACCTGTTTCACTTTATTTACTTACTAACTTAATTTCTAAATATCTAATAAAGATCCCAGTTACCCTTAAGGTAATACCTGTAAAGCACCGGATCATGAATACGGTTAACAAATATTGTATCTTCTTCAGAAATGAAAATCTCTTTTCCAAATGAAGTCATCATGTGCATTGCCTCGTTGTTAAGCCATTTTGTTTTAATGCCTCTGAATTGCAATGATCGAGCCTTCTGTTTTAGCTGTTCAGGATCAAGATTACTTTTTACTCCTAAATTCCACCCCCATTCTCCAAGCGTAACGATTTGGTTATGATAAGGTAAAACCGAAAAACCGGCTTCGATCAGTGTTTTTTCAATACATCGAAATGCCTTTGTGGCGTAATAAGGGCTTCCCGATTGTGTAACCAAAATCCCGTTTGGTCTTAGTTGCCGATAACACATGCTATAGAATTCATAACTATACAACCTGCCTAATTCTACTGTTCGCGGATCTGGCAGGTCAATAATAACAACATCATAAAATAGCTGGCTTTCCGCGATGAATTTAAAACCGTCTTCGTTTATAATCTTAACTGTGGGATGGTTCAGTGCATCATTGTTTAGGTCCTGAATGATTGGGTTCTCCTGCCCCAATCGTGTCATGGCCGGATCGAGATCGACCAGTGTAATGCTTTTCACAGTAGAATATTTCAGGATTTCACGGACTGCACATCCATCGCCACCTCCCAGCACCAGTATGTTTGCAGGATTTGCTACCATCGTCATAGCAGGGTGGACAAGAGGTTCGTGATACATTACCTCGTCGAGGGTGCTCAATTGCTGGTTGCCATTTATAAACAGCCAATAATTATCTTTCCATTGGGTAATTACTATTTTTTGATATTTACTTTGTTCCTCATACACTATCTTATCTTTGTATCGCATTTGTTCACCAAAAAGGATGATTGGTTTTGCCAGAAAGAAACCAGCCGCTAAAACAATAAAAATACTTACCGACATTATTTGAATGCTTCTTCTGAAACGGGTTTTTACCTGTTCCCAAAGTAGAAAGATAAGTAGCATGGCAACCATGAAATTTACCATACCCAGTGCAAATGGGGTGTAGGTTAATCCCAGATAAGGAAGGCCTACAAACGCAAAAAATAGTCCACCTAACAATGATCCGAAGTAGTCTTTCTCTAATACTGATGACACATTTACCCTGAGTTCCTCATATTCATCGTTAAGTCGTACTACCAACGGAATTTCCATTCCTATCAGGATGCCAATCAGAATACTTAAAAAGTAAATTACAAAGCCGTTGTACACCGAAAAGGCAGAAATGGTATAGGCTGCAAGCGATGAATAGGATACCAGAATGGATAAAGCAAATTCGATAAAGATAAACTGTTGGAGTAAGTTGTTTCGCAAATATTTGCTGAACCGGCTTCCCAGCCCCATTGAGAAAAGCATAACAGACACGATCAATGTCCATTGCAAGACCGAATCGCCCAGGAAATAGGATGCCAGGGTTGACAGGATGTACTCCGCAACAATACCTGAAAGTCCCGTAGCGAAAAGGGCAAGCTTTAATATGTTTGATCTGAGTTGTTGCAAATCTATTCTGATTTAAGAACAAGGATTGACCATTGTTGATAATTGAACAAAATGTTAATTATCTTCATAAATTATTGTGCATCATTTACTAAACTTTTTAGAGCTTTAATAAATAGCTTAAATACACCACGTAATCAGCACACTTCCACCGATGTAAGCAAATGCCTCGATTAGTCCGGCACCATGATTCGGTTTTTCCTGTAACAACTCGTCGGTGAGTTTTTGGCCTGGTAAAAGGATCTTGTCAGTAAGAAATCGCACTACAGGTAAAAGGATTAGTCCAATAACTACTTCAATACCAACGTTAGAGAGCGTAAGTCCCCACGATTCAAAGTCGTCCATAAGGCCAAAACGGATAAGGTTTCCCAGTGCGACCAAAGCTCCTGCATAGCCAATTCCTACAGCCACATTGTCTTTTTCTAATTGCTCGTGAATGTCGAATTTTGTGATGGCATTATACATTCTGGTTGTTATTATCATTACAATCTGACCAATGCCCCAGAATGCCAATGCAGTAACTATGCCTCCACCTTCGCCTGAGACTGCACCCATAATAATGAGCCCTGTAGCAATGGCATTGGCGGCCTGAACAACACCAACTCCTTCGTTCCGGTCGGTAATTATTTCTTTTGTTAAGCTAAATTTATGCAGGATTATTTTGTCGTTTATCAACAGAGAAATGTTGAGCAAAACAATGGCAAGTATTCCGTATATGAAAATATCAATCAGGTCTTGCACCAGGCCGTTCGAAGGGCCAACTATGGCACTTCCAATAGCAAGCAACAATCCTATAAAGTAACCGGCATGGGCAATGGCAAAAGAAAAGTTGTCTTTTTCAACCAACTCGTCTTTCATGTTTATTTTCCTGTTGAACAATTGGTACACCAGCTTACCTACATAAAACAACAAAAAGGCGGATGCCAGATATGTAATTGCCGATAAAATATTGTCAAGTATTAAGTTCATAGTATTTTCTTTATTTGATTATTAATTCAATTAATATCATTTATTGTTTCGAAGTCGTGAAAAATCAAAAAACAAATTGAAATCAACATATCACAATTAAATTCCAAAAACCCAATATCAGATCATTTTTTGTTTGGTTTTTTGATAATAGATTCATCGAGATTACTTTGAATTTTGAGATTTGAGAACTCAGAATTCCCAATTACTTTCCCCCTCCTCCGAACGATCTTGATCTTGATGATCCTGAGTATCGGCTCGAACTTCGTGATGTTCGGGTGCTTGTTTTGCTTTTATTCGATGTAGATCGTTGTACACGGTTGTTTACCTTATTTTTAAAAGTGGATGATCGTGTATAACGAGAATTGGGTTTGGTTTTGCGATTATAATCGCTGTAGGTTCCATAATAGGACCGGCCACCTGATGAAGGACCATAATAAGGCCTGCCATAGCCGTGATAGTTGCTCCTGTAGTCGTTCCAGTACGACATACGGGCCGGGTAGGTAAACATATGGAACATGCTGGAAAGCATGGCATATTTACCATAAAATTCCCAGAAACTGCCACCGTCGCGTTGTTTCCATTGACCATATTGTGGATTGCCAACATAGTTGCTATAACCTGCCGGGCTTATTCCTTTACTTACCTTTCCGTCTCGGCCTTTCGACGCCACCTCCATTCCCATATTATTTTCATGGTAGGTAAAGAAATCTTTGCTTACCGGATACCAATCCGTCAGGCGTTCCTGGGGAACTGAATCCTTTTCAGTAATAACCTGATACTGGTGCTTGTAAGTTTTTGAGAAATTTCCTTCAACCTCCATGTCATAGAGGATAATGGAGAACATGGGTTCAGAATTCATGTCCCGGATCAGAGTATCGACCGGGCTTTTCACAAATTCTTTTCCACCGCCGCAACTTATCAGGAAGAGCACTGCTCCCAGTAGTCCAAGTAGTTTTGTCTTTTTCATAAGTTATATTTTAAATTTTTAGGTTCTGATGTTTCAGTTATTGACTAATTGTTTGTGGCTTTTGTTTATTTTATGTTTTTGGGAAAAAGTCAGCAACTTAGGCAATTAAGTTGTTCCGGGAAGTATATTCGATATCTCGTATTCTTCAACCACTTTACCTACTGACGCTTCAAATTCGCGATCGTCCCATTGTTCTATACATATATAGAGCTTGTCGTCATTGTCGTAATAATCCCAGGCTATGAATTCGTCCCAGGCATCATCGTCTTTATTTGAAGTATCGTGGAAATAACCGGGGCTTTCGCTTTCGTTGTAGTAAGTTACGCCGTTGTAGTGCAGTTTTTTTGGTGGACGTTCGTGTTGCACAATATGTTCTGGCAAATCTTCATCGACCGAACGCACTTTTACTTTTTTGGTAATGGTGATTTCTAATTCATCATCGTCTTCAACACTAAGGAACATCTGTTCCGTACCACTGTCGATTTTATATTCACGGGTAAAAAAATTGTCGCCCCAATCGTATTCATAAACTCCTTTCACGATCCAGGTTTTCATGTCGTATTCAAAAACAAAGCCTTTGTTAAGATCGCGTACACTTAGGTTGGTTGGATCGTAGGCTGGTCCTTCCTTTTTTTTAAATCGATCGAATATTCCCATTTCAAGATATTTGAAATGACGAAACCACCCCACATGGCAGGACGGTTTCATCAAGTATGATAAATAAATAATTTACTGGTTGAGTTTCATTTTTGCTTTTAGTTCAGCAAGCGAATCAGCAGCAGCTGTTGATGGTTCATTTTCCAATACCTTGTCAATTTCGTCGTCAACACTTTTGCTTTCGGTGGCAATGTCACCGTAAGCCTCGGCAAGGGCTTCATCCTGTTCAACTTTTTCTTTCATGCGTTCAAGCATCGAAATGGTTCCTGAGCTATCGATCTGTGACATTTGCTTGTTCAACTTCTTGGTTGTTTCACTAACTTTTGCACGAGCTTTCAGGGTTTTCAACTCATTTTCGTAATGTGAAATGTTGGAACGCAATTTCTTGATGTTTCCATCAATTTGTGAAATATTGGTTTCAAATCCCTGAACTCGCTTTTCAGCTTCGGTAGCCGTTTGTGCAGCCTGTTCCTTTTTCGTTAATGCTTCGCTTGCTAAACGATCTGCCTCGGTTGGGTCTAATTGACCTTTTTCAGCTTTGGTTAAAAGCAGCATGGCTTTGCGTTCGTAATCAGTGGCCTGGCTGCGAGCATGGCCGGCTTCGTTTTTCGAGCGGATCGAGAGCGCTTTAACTTCGGCCAGGGCCTGTAATGCTTTGTCAAGATCTGTTTTTAAATCACGGATTCCTTGCTCGGTAAGTTTAATTGGGTTTTCTAATTTATCAAGGGCCGAATGAGCTTCGGCTTCACCCATTTTGAATAATCTTTTAAATAAGTTCATTTATTGTTCCTCCTGTGGGTTTTTATTTTGACATGTTAATTAATTCATTTCTGTATTCGCTCAGCAGTAAAATGAGTGAGTACAAGGAGCTTTCCAACTCGTTCAGATCGAGGTTTTCA
>CAYLZH010000195.1:0-9842 GCA_964388245.1 uncultured Bacteroidales bacterium | reverse complement strand
AATTAAATCATCCTTTGCTACATTGTATTTCTTCGATAGGGAATACATTGTTTCGCCTTTTTCAACCGTATGAGTAATAAAATCTGATGGTTGAACTGCCTGGATACTGTCCTTGGTTTTTGTTACGGATTGTATATCAGAAACATCACCTTCCTGATTTATATTTGTTTTGGGAATTTTTATCATTTGACCAATGCCAAGTGCTTTATCTGCTCCCGGATTATGTTCAACAATGGTTGAAACCGGTACATTGAATTTTTTTGAGATAAAATAAAGAGTTTGCCCTTTTTCAACCTCATGGAAAATAAATCCCGGATCATCATAGGCAATTATTTCTGAACTATTATCAGCCTGATTTTGTGGTAACAGGGCTTCAAGATCAGTTGCAGGAATATTTGGTTTTGGAATTTTTATTACATCGCCGGGCTTAATATTTTCAATAGCCTGAGGATTCCATTTCGTAATAATATCGACTGTGGTATTTTTTTTCTTTGCAAGTGAGTAGAGTGTTTCGCCTTTTTCAACATAATGAAAGATAAACTTATCGGAGTGTGTAATTTCATCAGGTGTATTATTTCGTCCTTTTATAATTGGAATTTTTAGTTGATGTCCAACCGGCAGACTTTGAAAAGCCTCGGGATTTTCTTCAACAACCTCGCTGGGTAAAACATTGTAGGCTTTCGATATTGAATAAAGAGTTTGCCCGGATTCTACAATATGTAAATAGAAAGCTTTACCATTTACAAGTACTTTTTCAGTGGAAATGCTAATGTTCTTACTCTGAGCGGCCAAAGGACTAAATGACTGTATGACAATAGCCAATAATAGAAATATGGTGGTATGTTTTATCATGCGAAATTTCAAATTGTCAAACTTAAAAACAGCCAAAAGTACTAAACAGAGGTGCTAATTCAAAATAATTAACTTTGACCTGGAAATAGGGTGTATAATAAGATATCTGAATTTACAATTAGAATTTATCGGAAATTATGGCACAAAAAACTTATAAAAAAGAAGAAAGGTCCCACCGAATGATAGGACCCCCTTAAAAAACTTCAAACTTCAAGACAAACATAATACATTTTTCGATTCAGTGCAAATAATTTGCAAAAAAAATGATATTTGATACTGAAAAATATTGATTTATGACTTTTACACTATTAACCGTTTATAAGTATATAATATGGTTCTCTTGTAAATTGTTAGAGGTTTATTCATGTGTTATTTGTCGATGGAAAATGACTGAATATCTTGATGAATGTTATAATTATTCCACTTTTGTAAAGTTGCACAATGTTAAAATGGGATGAACTTTAATATTTAAATATCCTGCACAGTGTTAGAATTATTTTAATTATTTAGATTGATTATAAACTATGAAAAGTTTTCTTAGAATTGTAGCCAAATATTTACAAAATAAGCATGGTATTGCATATGAGAACATCTGGTTTGTATTCCCGAATCGACGGTCCGGTATGTTTTTCAAAAAGCATTTTGCCGAATTGTTCAAACAACCAATATGGGCTCCCAGGGTTTATACTCTGCCTGGTTTTATGCAACAACTGGAAAAAGTAAAACTTCCTGACCGAATAAACCTGCTATTCGATTTATATGATTCATACCTTGAGCTAATGGGAACTGACGAAACTTTCGATAGTTTTTATTTTTGGGGTAACATGATTCTGAACGATTTCGATCATGTTGATAAGCAAATGGTTGATGCAAAAGATTTATTTACCAATCTCTCTGATTTAAAAAACATCGAATATGATTTTGACTTTCTTAGCGAAGATCAAAAATCATGTATTGAACAGTTTTGGGGAAATTTGCGAGAGCAGTCACAATTCAAATTCCAAAAGGATTTTGTACGGATATGGGAAATGCTTTATCCTTTGAAAGAAAATTTCACAAATCGATTAAATAACAACAATTGTGCTTATGAGGGAATGTTATTTCGTAAGGTGGCCACAAAATATTCTGGATTAACAGAGGAGGAACTTCCGTTCGATCAGGTTTATTTTGTAGGATTAAATGCATTAAGTAAAAGCGAATCATTATTATTCTCAAACTTAATAAAGCGAAAATCAGCCTGTTTTTTGTGGGATTATGATAACCATTATGTCGGTAAAGATTTTCATGAGGCTGGCTATTTCATGCGCGATAATCTCAAAAAATTTCCAATGCCATCTGATTTTCCACCAAAGAGTATAAGTGCTGATAAGTATGGACAACAAAGCCTTTTTGAAGATCCTGTTGATAACAGTTATAATCCTGATGCATTGTTTTCGAATCTTGAAGCAGGTAAAAAGAACATAAAAATTTACCCTGTAAATTCACAAATATTGCAGGTAAAGGTTGTGCATTCACTTCTTGAAAAATTAAATCCTGATGATAAACTGTTACCTGAATTGAATGCTGTTGTTCTACCCGATGAAAAGCTGGTGCTGCCATTACTCCATTCGCTTCCTGAAAAATACGAGCACGTCAATATTACGATGGGATATCCAGTCTCAATCTCATCAACTTACAGTTTTATCGAAGCATTAATCGATCTTCAATCACGTAAACGAAAATCCGGTTCAGGTTTAAAATTTAATTACAGGCAGGTCCTTGTCGTTTTGAACCACCCCTTTGCCGATTTGTTTTCAAACAGCTTATCCAGAAAAATAAAAGAAGAAATTGTAGCAAATAACCTGTTTCACATCCATTCATCTTTTTTTATATATGATGATAAACTCATACAATTAATTTTTCAATCTGTTGGAGAAACAGCCATCGAAACAATCCAATATTTAAAGAAATGTTTGTATGAAGTTTCAGTTCGGATGGATTCAGTTGAAACAAAAGATCAGACGATTAATTCAATCGATAAGGAAATTAATCATCAGATATTCCTGATCCTTTCTAATCTTGAGAATATTTTATCGGAACGAAAAATTGAGATAGGGCAAAATACATTTATTCGTTTTTTCAGAATGGCAGTACAACAGGTAACGCTTCCGTTTGTTGGTGAACCTTTGCAGGGATTACAAATTATGGGTATGCTGGAAACCCGGACACTCGACTTCAAAAATGTAATTATTACCTCAATGAATGAAGGTATCTACCCCAAAAATCAGACACTGATATCATTTATTCCGCACAATTTAAGAAAAGGATTCGACTTACCTGTTTCAGGGCATCAGGATGCCACGGCTGCTTATTTGCTTTACCGGTTGATTCAAAGGGCTGAAAACGTTCACCTGATCTACAATACACAAAGTACGGAATTGGGAAAAAGTGAGATGAGCCGGTATCTTTATCAGTTAATTTACGATCAGGCATTTAAGGTTACCTCCATACAATCGGGTTTCGACCTGCAACTGGATGATGTAAGTCAAATCATTGTGTCAAAGAAAAGCAGCTATATCCGGCAGCAACTCGAGCAGTTTTTCAACAAAAACAATAGTAAGGATTATATCTCGCCAAGTGCACTGAACGATTATCTTATTTGTAGTCTTCGGTTTTACTTCCGGTATGTTGCACGAATTAAAGTACCTAAGGAAATCAGTGAGGATATTGATGCATTAATATTTGGTAATATTTTACATAGGGCAATTGAAAAACTTTATAAACCATATATTGGCAGTAGTATAACAAGCGCTGAATTTGATAAGATTCTACAAGATTCAACTAAGCGGAACGAGGTATTGGATGAAGCGTTCAGGTTTGAGTTTTTCAGACAGAAAAATCCGAAGAATAAAATTCCGATATCAGGTAAAAATGCACTTGCTTTTGAAGTTTTGAATAAATACCTGAAGCAAATAATTCAGGTTGATAAAAAACAGGCACCAATTGAAATCGTCGATTTGGAACAAAAAGTAACACACCAGGTCTATCTGCCAAATCGGAAAATTTCTGTTAATCTTGGTGGAACCATCGACAGGCTCGACCGGCCCGGAGAATTAGTTCGTATCGTTGACTATAAAACAGGGAGTGATAAAAGAAAACTAAAAGATCATGAGATTCTGTTTGACAGAGGAAACAGAAAAGATGTTAAAGCCATTTTCCAATTATTGGTTTACGCCTATATCTTTGCCGGAGACAGTGATCGTAAACAGGACATAGATTTAGGGCTTTATATTACAAAAGAGCTTTTTTCAGAAAACTTTACTGCATCAATAAGCCAGGGAAGCCAGACACACTTTACATATAATTCGATCAGAGCGTATTTTGAGGAAAATATGAATGCATTAATTGATGAGATTTTTGATCCTGAAAAACCTTTTAAACAGGTTGACGACTTTGATGTTTGCAATATATGTGACTTTAAAGAAATTTGCAGAAGGGGATAAAAAAAGCGGCCTCAGCCGCTTTTCAATATCATAATTTTTATTTAAACATGTACTTTCTAATCAAGACTATGGATTACCAGACCACTTCGAAGTTTTGGTTCGAACCATGTTGTTTTAGGCGGCATTATGTTTCCAGTATCAGCAATGTTTATCAATTGATCCATTGATACCGGATACAATGCAAAAGCTACTTTCATGCTTCCACTGTCGACGCGCTTTTTCAACTCGCCAAGACCTCGAATACCTCCTATGAAATCGATTCGTGTCGATCTGCGAAGGTCTTTTATATCAAGAACCGGGTCAAGAATAGTGTTAGATAAAATGGTTACATCAAGAATTCCGATTGGATCGTTGTTGTCGTAAGTTCCTTCCTTTGCCGAAAGCTTATACCAACTGCCTGAAAGGTACATGCTAAACTCATGAAGCATGGATGGTTTATAGATTTCAGGCCCCATTTTTTCAACATCGAATGATGGTTTAAGTTTTTCAATGAATTCATCGTCACTCAATCCATTCAGATCCTTAACAACCCGGTTATAATCTATTATGTTGAGCTGGTTGTCGGGGAAATGCACTGCCATAAAAAAGTTATATTCTTCGTTGCCGGAGTGATTTGGGTTTTGGTTCTTTTTTTCGATTCCGATGCGGGCAGCAGCCGCTGTTCTATGATGACCATCTGCTACATAGGTAAATGGTACTTTTGTTGCAAACAAATCTTCGATCCTCTTATTAATTTCGCTATCATTTATAGCCCAAAAATGATGACCAAAACCATCATCGGCAGTGAAATCATAATCGGATTCCTGGTTTTTTACAATCCCGGAAACAATTTCATCAATTTCAGGAACAGCTTTATAACTGAAAAAAACCGGCTCGATGTTGGCATTGGTAAAGCGTGTAAGCACCATCCGGTCTTCTTCCTTTTCGGGCCTTGTCAATTCATGCTTTTTTATTATTCCTGCGTGATAATCATCGCAAGCAGCAGCGCCTACAATACCATACTGAGTACGGCCATCCATGGTTTGCGCATAGATGTAAAATTTATCCTCAGTATCGCGAACAAGCCATCCTTTGTCTATGGCTTTTTTGAAATTTTCTACTGCTTTATTGTAAACGGTATCGCTATGGATATCGGTTCCTTTGGGGCAGTCAATCTCGGCACGGGTAACATGCAGAAGAGAGCATTCTATTCCTTCCGCCATTGCAGCTGCTTCCTCACTATTCATAACATCGTAAGGCAGGCAAGCCAAATCGGCTGCTATTTCTTTCGGAGGACGTAATCCTTTAAAGGGTTTTACTATTGCCATTTTTTAATCAATTAAAGGTTCAAAATTATTTTATTTATTATCAATAGTTTCATTCTTAAAACCAGAGCCATATTGTGTTTTCGAAACATAAAAAATTGTAGCAACTGTAGCCAAAAGTGTAAGACAAATATTTAGCAGGAAGGCTGAATTTACCTCTGGCAAACGTCGCAAAAAAGAGGTGAAAGAAAATAGGGAGATCAACACAAGTGTAACTACAGCAACAATCCCCGATATTTTTAACCAATTGATATTTTTCATAGCTAAATAAATTAAGGTGAGGCAAAAATAATTTTAATAATGGAATCAACAACTGATGAAATTCATTTCGAGAATGGATCCTGTTATGTTTTGAACTCAGATTCTCAATCCTGTATTCTTTAAATAGAAAAGCCGTAACCAATGCTGATTACGGCTTGAATACTTTTTCGCTAATTATCAATTCACTTTAAATTCTGTATCTCCTTTTTCAAGGAAATTAACAATTTGGTTTGCACCGGCAATGCCTGCATTTATGTTTGCTTCAGCAGTTTGGGCGCCCATTTTTTTCGGTGTAAAAAAGTACCTTCCTTCGTACATTTCTGCAATCTCATCCTTGCATCCCGGAGCAATATCTGAGATATATGTAAAGTCAGGTCGATCGGCAAATGCTTTCATCAGGCCATCTTCGCAAACTACTTCCTTCCTTGCCGTATTAACGATGCAGGCATTGGCAGGCATCGACATCATAAGATCGTAATTTATTGAGCCTTTGGTTTTTTCGTTTGAAGGAATATGGAGCGATACGTACTGGCAGTTTTTATATAATTCTTCGGCAGAATCGACTGCAACAACGCCATCATTTTCGATTTCCTCTTTGGAAATAAATGGATCGAACGCACATATTTTCATTCCAAATCCTTTTGCGATATTGGCAACCAGTTTTCCAACGTGGCCATATGCATGTATGCCGAGTGTTTTTCCCCTGAGTTCCGTACCGGCTTTACCATCGTATCCATTCCGGGCTAGAAGTACCATCATACCAATTGCCAGTTCGGCTACGGCATTCGAATTTTGCCCTGGTGTATTCATGGCCACTATTCCTTTTTCGGTAGCTGCTTCGAGGTCAATATTGTCATAACCTGCTCCGGCCCTGACTATTATTTTTAATTTCGGTGCACTCTCGATAACTTCACGAGTGGCTTTATCACTTCTGATAATAAGTGCATCGGCATCGGCAACTGCACCTTTAAGTTCCGAAACATCGGTATATTTTTCGAGAAGGGCCAATTCGTAACCGGCATCTTCAACTACTTTGCGTATGCCATCAACTGCTGCCGGAGCAAATGGTTTTTCAGTAGCAACTAATACTTTTGTCATAATATTTTTTTTAACTTAGTAACATTAATTCTGATTATCCGAAATTGAGTTCTTTATGAATTTGCTTCTTCAAATTCATTCATTGCATCAACAAGAACCTGAACACTTTCAATTGTTAAAGCATTGTAACAAGAAGCACGGAAGCCACCCACCGACCGGTGTCCTTTAATTCCAACACAATCTTTCGATGCAGCAAATTTTACAAAATCAGCTTCGAGTTCCTTGTATTTTTCCTCCATTACAAAACAGATATTCATCAGTGACCTGTCTTCCTTGGCTACAGTTCCGACAAACATCTTACTTTCGTCTATTGCATTATATAAGAGATCGGCTTTGGCCTTATTTATTTTGTACATTTCTTCAACACCTCCAAGGTTTTTAACCCATTTCAGTGTTTCTCTTACAACAAAAATTGGAGTTACAGGAGGGGTGTTAAACATCGATCCGTTTTCAACCTGTGTTGCATATTTTAGCATTGTTGGAATCGGACGATCAACAACTTGTTCCAGTAAGGCATCTTTAATAATGACAAAAGTTACTCCTGCTGGTCCAAGATTTTTCTGAGCACCACCGTAGATAAGATCGTATTTCGAAACATCGACCGGACGGCTTAAAATATCAGATGACATGTCGGCCATTAACGGAACCTTGCAATCGTAGTCTTCATGAATTTCGGTACCTTTAATGGTATTGTTTGTTGTTATATGGAAATAATCAATATCATCAGAAGCATCATATCCTTTAGGAATATAACTGTAGTTTTTGTCTTTGGAACTTACAACTTCAACTTCGCAAAATAGTTTGGCTTCTTTTATTGCTTTTGACGACCATGTTCCGGTATCAAGATAAAAAGCTTTCTTTTTTAGAAAGTTGAATGGGATCATTGCAAATTGAGTGCTGGCGCCTCCTCCCATAAAAATTACGGAGTACCCATCCGGAATATTTAATACTTCCTTAAAAAGAGCAACTGTTTCGTCGAAAATTGCAATAAATTCTTTACTACGATGCGAAATTTCCATAATGGATTGGCCAATACCATCGAGTTCGATAACAGCTTTTGCGGTGTTTTCTCGTGCCGATTCTGACAAAATACATGGTCCGGCATTAAAGATATGTTTTCTCATAATGTAATTATTTAATAATTTCTACTTGGTTAAATATTTCCTACAAATCTAAAAGGATTTTTTTTAAGAAAGGATGATATTAATTAGAAAGCGGCGAAAAAGAAACTGTAGCTTGATAAAAACACCTTCTTGAAATATTTATATGAACTAATAAGTATTTATCCAAGCCGGAATATTGCGGGTTTTTGGCTTTTTCCCATATAACAGGTCGTCGAGATGGATTGCCAGTTTAGCAAACAGGAAATTGTTTCTGATTCCCCATCTTACAAAATTATGAAGTGCATTATTCGGATGGGAGTAAGGACATACATTAACACATTTGCCACAATCGGTTCCATTGGTACACCAAAATAAATAACATGCGTTGCTATCAATCTTCCACCTGAGACCTCCTGAATCTGATTTTCGTTCATCGAAGGCAATAGCCTGTGTAGGACAATTTACTGCGCATTTTGTGCAGGTCTCGCAGAATTCAATCATTTCTGTGAAATCGACTTTTGATTTCGGTCTCACAGGCATGTCTGTTGTAACAACAGCTATCCTAACCCTTGGGCCCAAGCGAGGTGTCATTAATAATCCCATCCGGCCAATTTTACCTAATCCGGCATCCTGTGCCACAAGAGGACATATTACTTCATAATTTGCATCGATATGTGCCCGTGCCGAATAACCCAGGCTGCGGATATAATTTGCAACGTTAACTGCAACAATACCCGAATAAAGATACACATGCGAGGCTTCCATTACAATTGGTCCGTCAGGGGCCGCATCAACCAATTCTTTTTCCATCTCCATGGTAAATGCAATGGCATATTTGTGGTTTATTTCTATTTTTTTACCATAATCTGCAATTTTCCCTGAATAACTGTATTTATGGTATTCCTTTAACTCACAATAACCAACACTATAGGCTCCCTGTTTTTTAATCCACTTTGTTAGAAAGTCAGTGGATTTAGCAGGGGAGATGTTGATTTTTGTTGAAGCAATCTTGCCATTTACGTGTGGCTTAAGATATTCAATAATTTGGAAATTCGAATCAGCAACTTTAAAGGTGGTTGAATGATATCTTATTGCTTGTTCCGACAGAAGTCCGGGTTTTGTTTTGAAAAATTCGTCCTGTTTCTTTACTTCCGGTTTTCGTAAATAATAATCATTGTAATTTTCACTTCCTTCTATTAATCTTCTTCTTGATAATGGATGATCCCGCTCGTCGAATTTTGTGTCAGGAAATGATTCCGCAATTTTATTTTTTCTTTTGATAGGTAAGAATAATACAATTAACACCACACAAAGTATTATTGGGAATCGCGAAATAATAAGTGTAATTATTTCAGAATCAAATATAACTGGTAGTGAAAATAAGAATAAAAACAAAGCCGATATTCCCACGAAGATTAAGCCTGCACGGTATTCTTTTTCGCGAAACGAAATAATGGTACCTGACAACAATGCCGCGATGATTACTAAATAAACTAACGCTACCGATATTTCAGGATAAGGTACCATTCATATAAAAAATTTCGAAAGCCGAATATACGTATTTGATTTGTAATGTGTTGCGAAAATTAGACCGATTGGTCTAATTTAGTTTCGTTCTTAATAATTTTCAATAAATATTAAGTCAATTTATTGTCCGAAATATGAATTCTGATAAAAATGGGATATAATTTACTCAAGTTTCGCAGTTCCAAAAGTACTGTAATTGTTTGATTTCATAAAAT
>CAYLZH010000194.1:0-9872 GCA_964388245.1 uncultured Bacteroidales bacterium | reverse complement strand
TCCATTTGATAAGCCAAAAATAAATCCTAATAAGAAAGAAAACTTTTTGTTTTGATTCTGTAAAGCAAAAAATAATGGGATAAGAAAAACAAAAATTAAAATAGCTCTGAAAATCTCAGGCAAAATAATGCCACTATATAGTAAACCGCCTGAGAGGGCAGCAAGAAAGATACTTCCCGCTTTTGATGAGTAATTTAGCTTCTTAAAGATATTCATTTACTCTGAAATTATTTTTCCTGTAAAATTATGAATTCAGATTTCAGCACCAAATATTCGGAATCGTAAATATAGGTTTTATCTGTTCTATATTCTATAGGTATCATTAATGAAGTTTTAAAATCAAATAGTACTAACCGGAATATACAGTCAGGGCAAATCCAACAGTGATTCCAAGAACAAATCCTGAAATTATTTCAGTAACTGTATGTTTTTTTAGATAAAATCTCGCCAGTGCCGTAAAAACCGAAAGGATTAATATAGCTATCGATAATGTAGTATAATACTGAAAAAGAAGAGAAAAGGATAATCCCATGCCTAACATATGAACGCTAATTTTAAATACGTATGAATTGATCATAAAGGAAATAAGAACTATTGTGAGCAATCCCCAAAAGCCAATTATCAGATTAACAGGAGCATTGATTGCATAAAAACAAATTATTCCAAAAATAATAGATAGGGAATAGCAAATAAAAACAGATTTTCTTTGATTTCTGATATCAATGCTTAAGTTAGAAATTCTTTTCGTTCTAATTTTTAATAGTATATATATTAAAGGAAATATCGCAATAAATAAAATACTCAATAAAGTCCAGAATACAGACTTTGATAAATCTGTTTCTGATAATAACAGCAGAAAAATTGTTGGAACAGCAACAATAAAAGGGAAGGTAATAAACGATATGGTTTTGCTGACCTTATTAATCATAATTAGCTATTTTTACCGCTAAAACTATACAAAATATGGAAGATTCAGTTACTCCATATCATCTCGGTTTTGTTCCTGATGGATTTAGGAGATGGGCAAAAGAAAACAGGAAATCGCTGTTTAGTACTTATTTTCGGGCTAAGAAAATGATTGATAGTATTTTACACGAAGTATTTGGCAGGGGGACCAAAATAATTAGTGTATATTTCCTAAGTAAGGATAACCTGAAACGGTCACCAGATCATTTAAATGTTACTTTATGGATTCAGCAATTAGCTTTTGGTAAATTATTTTGTGAACTGGCGCATAAGTGGAATTGTCGTGTAAAATATGCCGGAAACATTGATCTCATTCAAGATGAAAAATACAAGAAAAAACTCATCAAAATTTGTAAAGATACAGAGCATTATACTGAAAGAACTGTATATCTCCTCATTGTTTATGATCCGATAGAAGAAATTGAAGCTGCAAATATAAAATCTGCACAAAATGGCAAAAGTTTATTCAGTAATCTGTGGGTTCCACACCCGGTCGATCTTTTTATTAGAACCGGAAAAGTTACCAGAACGAGTAAGTTCCTGCCATTACAATTAGTTTATGCGGAATTGTTCTTCATCGATAAATATCTTCCTGATATTACACCTGATGATATAAAAGAGATATACCAGAAATACATGCTGGCTGAGAAACGTTATGGAAAATAGCATTGTTTATTGTTTTACACTTATTTCTATTCTATATCAGTCAATTAGTATTTTGATTAGATGTATCAAACATAATATGTGAGTTTCTCAGACATAGTAATGAAAATGCAAATCATCCGATTTTGAATAAAGCAAATGTTGATAAGACAACACTCGATGGGAAAACTCTTTACTTGTGTTTTATTGCAGGGGCTCAAAAAATTATTGAGAAGAAAGACCACCTGAATATGATTAATGTTTTCCCGGTGTATGATACAGATACAGGCAATAACATGGCCTCTGCCATGCAGACAGTTATTAACTTGGTTAAACCATCAGAGGCAATCTCTGATATGGCGACAGAAATTGCTGATGCTGCACTAATCGGAGGACACGGAAATTCAGGGATTATTTTTAGCCAGATGCTTTATGGTTTTAGCAGTGCCTTTGAGCATGAAAGAAGCATTGGAGTACATGAATTTTCTAATGCGTTGAGTCTCGCAGTACGATTTGCCTATGAGGCCATTGAACATCCTGTAGAAGGTACCATGATTTCAGTTGTAAAAGAATGGGCTAATTCTATCGACAAACTAAAAGATACAATTAAGGACTTTGATTTACTTATTTCCAACTCGTATGAAACAGCAAGCCGGGCCTTAAAAGAAACAACGAAAAAACTCAGGGTATTGGCAAGGGCCAATGTTGTGGATGCCGGTGCTCAGGCATTTGTTTTTTTTATCGAAGGGATTATCGATTATATAACTAAGCCCGACAAGCGAAGGGTACTGAACAAGATTTCGACGATTGATCTTCGATCCAAAAATATTACGCACAATTTTAGGGAAATAAATTACAGGTATTGTTGCGAGGCATTAATTGAAGGTAATGAAATTAATACTGAAGAAATCAGACAAGTGATTGCCCCGCTTGGCGATTCAATGATTGTGGCTGGATCGTCCCATAAAATTAAAATACACATACACACCGGCAATCCGCAAGAATTATTTGCGCGATTAAGTGCAGTCGGGACCATTCCTTATCAGAAGGTTGATGATATGAAAATGCAAAATGAAATTGCAATTTCCCATCACGAAATTGCCCTTCTCACCGACTCTACTTTTGCCATACCAAAGTACCTGATTGATAAATATCATATCCATGTTGTCCACACCCGATTGAATTTGAATGGAAGCTTATATATCGATCAATTGACAATGAGTCCGGACCGTTTTTTCCATCTGATAAAGACAAATGATAAAAACTATCCTACATCGGCTTCTCCATCATTTAAAGCTTTAACTAAAAAATATAATTTCCTGAATCAGCATTATAACTCCGTTATTGCTTTTCATGTGAGTGGGAAATTAAGCGCTACACGTACAATCAGTACAAAGGCAGCGCATCATGTTCAGATCAAGACTGGAATGCGAATCGATGTTTTAAACCTTGAAAAATATAGTGCTGAACTGATTTTACGTACTGCCGAAGCGCTTAAGTCCGGCGTTAATCACGATGAGCTGCTTAAAAAAATTGAGGAATGGTCGAAAAAAATTGAATTAGTAGCTACATCTTTCGATCTCAGCTATGCTATAAGGAGTGGGCGTTTACGTTATACCCGTTTTCTGAGGTTTGCCAGGCATTTAAAGCCGGTTGCAGGAATAACAAGCTCAGGAAAACAGAAATTGTACGGTCTGTATTTTAGTAAAAACAGGGCTTTGACTAAAACTATCAGAAAGGCAATTGCTATTGCAAAAGATAAAGCTATCTGGGCATATTCAGTAACATATACTGATAATAAGGAAGTTGCCATAACTATAGCTGATGAAATTGAAAAATACACCGGCACGGCACCAAATTATATCAACCAGCTTTCTCCTTCTATAGGATCATTAGTGGGGCCGGGTGGCGTTGCCATAGTTTTTATGTTTCAATAGTTTCAGAAAAAAAATTAAGATACAGGATTAGAAGGTCTCTTGTATTGTCTGCCATTTAGGAACTTTCCGATTAATGTCGATCGCACAAAAAAGTGATATGAGCTTATGCATATCAGGCTTGTAAGAAAAATCACAATAAAATTCTTCAGAAACGAAGTCATATCAAGAGAAACCATGATTGCCGGTATTAGAATAGTCAATGGCAGGTGAACCAAATAAATCCAGTACGATGCATCAGAAAAATACCTGATTCTTTTCGAGGGATTATTACCATATCGAAGTGCCAGCCCGGTAAAACCAAACACAAACAACCAGGGCATAAGCGCATTTATCAATGTAACAAACTGCGAGAAAACCGGATTTCCGTACTGATCAATCACAGGTAATTTTATGATATATAATACCATAGCAATTCCAGTCAGCTTCCATGGATTTCTGGTAATGTCGTTTAAAATATGTGAAGATGTGAAGAGCATCCATCCATAAAAATAAAATAAGGAATAAAAGATGATTGCCGGAAAATCAGGAATTAAGGAGAATGAAGGGAACAATATAGCTGAATCAATATAAAGATAACAGATATAGGTAATGCCTGACAGGATTCCGTATTTCAGAATGTTGTTGTTATGGATTTTTTCAAAGGCTGATTGGATCAGCAATCCAATGGATTTATTCTTATTAATCAACCTGGCCATCAACCATCCTAACAGAGAATAGAACGACAAATAATATAAAAACCACAAATGCCAGGTGTGGTGGTTGTCTTTTAACAAAGCTACTGCCCCTGTCATAAAATTTTGATCGTTGCCATTAATGCAGTTTTGAGTGAAAACAATTGAATAAGCGACAAAGGGCCATAAAATTATCGAGGCAACTACAAAGGGAATCAAAATTCTCTTCAGTCTGTTATTCAACATTAGGTTCGAACCCTTTCTGTAGTAAAGGAATGCACCAAAAAAACCAGCCAGTACAAAAAACACCGGCATCCTGAATTCATGAATAAAAAGAATAAGGATGTCAAAAAACAGGTTGGTATTTAAAGGATCTTTGATCAGCCAGCCAATGTCCTGGCTCACATAGTTAACCGACGCATGAACAACAATTCCCAGAAGCATCATGGCTGCCCGTAGCGAATCAAGGCCATGTATCCTATCATGCAAACCCCGGGAATTGCTGTTATCCATAGAATTTTTTTAGCAGGTACTTTATCCTGCAAATCTATAGTTTTTAAATTATTGCAGCACCAGTTTCAGCACTGTTGTTTCGTTTTCATTTAAAATGCGAACATAATAAATTGATGGACTGAACATACTCAGGTCGATATTCATTCTAATTTTTCCGGCTTCAAGTAAATCGTCTTTGATAATTTTTCCATCGACACTAATAATCTGGATAACTGCATCGGTTTCGTAGCTCTTACTCACGATTAATTCGCTTGTTCCTTGCGAAGGATTTGGAATTAGCATAATATCCTGAGCAGTTGCAATTTGCTCTATTGAGGTAACTGATACTGAAATATTTTCTGAATAAGAACAATCACCATCAATTTCGAGCGATACCGGATAGGTTCCCGTTGTATTGTAACTTACCGATGGATTTTGCAGATTGCTTGTCATCCCATTACCAAAATCCCAGCTCCAGGTTGTTGCTCCAATCGAAATATCAGAAAAATCAACAGTACCATTCTCAATAATATATGTGTAATCCGGTTTTACATATTTGATAAGTACATCATGCAAAGCGCTTTTGCATGGGGCTTTCCTGATCTCTAAATCATATAAATAGTAATAATAATCTCCTCCTGAATTAGCAGACGATCCGGTAAGTGTAATTAGCCCTGGAATAGAATAGGGGTAGTTTGCCCCTGACGAATTCCGGTACATATCCACATTCGATCCTCCAATGCTGTATTCACCAGGCGATGGTATATGAAATCCAAGATCGATCCTGCCGGTACCGGCTGGTATATATACATTTACCTCCTGAACTATATTCCCATTTCCACTTATTTCATCCCACAGGTAGAGGGTACGGTTGCCTGGTGACTGCACTTCAACCCAGGCCGAAACAATGGTAAGTTCCTGCTCAGCAACAAAATTGATGGTTCCTGTAAATCCTGAGCTATGGATGCCCCCGGTTCCGAATAAATTGTTTTCCGGTCCAACATATTCCGGTGGTAAATATCCAATATTCTCAACCTGATAAATAACATCAGAAGTGATTGATGGCGTAGTAAATGTATTGCCGGTATTGATTAGCGTACCTCCATTGTACCATCTTGTTTCATCTACCGGATTACCAATGACCAAATTAACCGGATCACCATTGCAGCTAACCGTATCGCTAATTTGCGGATCGTCAAGAAAATCAACAGTAATATAGGCCGATTGAGATAAGGTATCGCTCCCAACAGGATTTCCGGTTATGAGCGTTACATCATAAACACCTTCGCTTGTGTAAATGTGCATTGGGTTTTGGTCGGTTGATGTTGTATTATCTCCAAAGTCCCATAACCAGTTTTGCGGACTATCTTGTGACAGATCGGTAAAATATACAATACCATTACAAGTTTGCAGAACATCGGATGCAAAATTAGTTGTTGGTGCCTGGTTAATGCTTTCCACCCTGATGTTATCAATAAATAAGCTATTTCCATAGCCGTTAATGCCAACAAACCTGATTTTTGCAGCGCCACCTGCATATGAGGCCAGATCAATGACTTCTTCGCGCCATTGTCCTGATGTCGATGGTTCCCATTGCGAGGTCGATGGCGAAACAGTTGCAAGTGTACTTCCTTCTTTGAAATATAATTGCGAATAGCTTTGTCCGCAATCAGTTGAAATATCAACACGCAATCCATCTGAATACGACGAGGAATATTGTGCATGGGCAACATCAAATTTTAATTCAGCAGAGATACTGCTGCTTAGGTCGAACGACACAATATTAATTATATCTTCCTCACCTACACTGTTATAATTGAAATTATCCATAAACGGCGACATGGAATAGAATCCGTTACTTCCAACAACCTGAACCGATTCCCATGTAATATCCTGATCAGGATTTTCAAGACTCATTTGGTTTGGCGGGAAACTGCCCGTGTTGAAATTCTCGGAATAAGGGAATACCGACAAAGGCTCATAAAACTGGATATCAGTAATGATTGTATCGTTGCATGTAGCACCATCGTCTGCAAGCCCTGTCCAAACACTAAGGGTATATATTCCTGAAGCGGTAAAAGAAATTGGTGTGCTGAAAGTGAAAGGTATAACTGCTCCTCCGGCCAGTGTATTGCTAAAAGTATCAGTAACTATTGCATTTGTATCGATTTGATAATAAACAGGAAATCCGCTTTGAACATTAGGGCCGATATTTGTTAAGTTGACAACTACATCGAATAAAGAACCATTGCAACTCTCGTTGAATGATGCAGGAGAAATGAGGGAGTGAACGCCAGCATCATCGTCCGATAAGCAATCCAACAAACAATCGGGGCCATAGGTGGTAACTGCAATTGCCCTTCGGCCAACTTCGCCGTTTGGTCCCCTGGCCCGGACACTTACCCAATGATCCTGAGTTGTTGAAGGTACACCTATTTCGTAATTAAGTGCGCTGCTTGTTCCCACCGAATCCATATACATAGTACCAAGGTAGAAAACATCATATGCTGTGGCAAGTGGCACACTATCCCAAACGATATGGATTGAATTTGTACCAGAACATATAGCACTGATTTGTATGGAAAGGGGTGTATTGATAATTGAGAAATACTCGTCGCTTTCGTCGGAGACTGTACCACGGCTAATTTTAACTTTGGCTTTTGATACCGTATCAGGTACCTGAAAATCAATAAAGCGGGCCGTTCCCGGGATTGTATCGGCTATAACTGTCCAGGTAGTTCCACTGTCGAGCGATAATTCAGCAGTGAAAAATCCTGAATCCCCATGGGCATCCCAATGGATACGATCCGGGCTTCCCGGAATCAGGCCTTCGCCACCGATAGGATAGCTTACCATAATCTCATCGTAATAGAACTCATAAACTATGAAATAATCCTGAGGACCAAATGGAACCGATGTGCCCGAAATAGCTATTGAATGATTTCCCTGTGATGGATTTGTGATCCTTACTTGTTCTACATTATTAATTGAATCTGTTCCTGGAATTGCCGGGTTATCCAGTGTGGTTGGATTGGGCGAGTGATCCAGCACCAAAGGTTGGTGTGTTGTGCTAACAGGATCGGTAATGGTCATATCCAGATTATTTACAAGAGCATATTGGGCAGAAGTCGATGCTTCAACATCATGCCAGTAGAGCATTACTCTCACTTCCTGAACTCCTGCCGGTACGCTCAATTCATGAATGGCAATACTTCCGTTTGTGATCGAATCAGAAATAAACCTGAATTCTTCGATAGTTCGCATGGCCTTGTATGCATGTACCTTACCCCAGCCATATTTAAAATCAGGGCCTGGATTTCCAAGGTCATAGGCTGTATTCATTATTGATGCCTTTATTAAGGCTGATGGTGCATCGCTTCCATTGTTAAAAGTGCGATAGGCCTGATGTAATTGGGCTATTACACCGGCAATGCCCGGAGCCGCAGCAGAGGTTCCTCCACCTGATGCATATGTATTGTCCGGATCGGTTGACCAGTGTCCCTGGCCATGGGCCGAAATGTCGGGTTTAATACGTCCGTCAGAAGCGGGACCACGGCTACTACTATTTACAAGTGAGTCATCATTGTATAAATTTGCAGTTGCCATTACATTTTTTGCCATTTTATGCCCTCCGGTAATGTTGCCCCATTCCGATCCGGCACCATAACCGCAGTCGTTGTTGTTGCTGTTTCCTGCCGAAAATACCTGAATGAGTGATGGATTATCATAAATTTCTTCATCAACCATTTGAGTAACTGAAGTGTAGCCGGCATTGCAACCATTGCTATAGGAGGAGGAGAACACCATTACATCTTCGTTTTGATGCAGTGTTACGGTGTTTGGTAAATTGGAATTATAAGACCGAACCCAAAGAAATGCGCCGGGCGCCATTCCTCTCATGGAAGGATCGAGGTTTCCGGCAGCCCCAACAATACCTACGGTCATATCGCCATGGTCGCCTGTAAAATCATTAGCTACATCCGACTGATCGGCCCGTCCTTTAAAATCAATATGCGGGCCGGCATAACCATCATCATTAATAGCAGCACTTACACCTGTTCCATCGAAATCGTACCCGGAATGATAATCTACATCGATTGTATTTGACCGGTGTAGGTTCCGGCCATCATCCGATTCAGGTTTGCCAGGCTCACTTTCAAAATCGAGGTATCTGACAAAGGATTGGGCAGCAAGTATTTCAATCTGTTGAGGTTCTGTTTGCACAATCAACATGTTTACATGTTCCATTGTTTCGTACACCTGAATTCCCATATGTATAAGTTCCTGTTTTATAACTTCAGGATTTATACCGGGATAATACTGGATCAGCAAACGTATCTCATCTCCCCTGACAACCCAATCGGGAAAAGGCCGTTCTGAAAGCCGGATATCCATTTTATCCATAACCGGTATTTTAACTATCGACCGGATATTTAAAGCCTTAAGACTGTTAAAATCGATGTCGGCCGGAAACGATGTTACGTACAGCTTATTCGGAATGTATTCCAGTAATTTAATCCCAAGGTTTTTCATTGCATCCTTCCCTGCAATGGATGGCAGTTCATAAAACTGTACATAACAATGGAACCTATTGTTAATTATGTCGGCTTCACTTACTACATCCTTTTTCCGGATGGATGTAATATTTTCATCCAATTGAATTGTCCCGTTTTTGAAATATACATTGAAATTATCAGGATGATTCTGACCAAGGCTTAAACCTGTAACAAGCAACAAAATAATGGCTGTAAAGATTTTTGAGTGTAATTTTGTCATAATATTTTATAAAATTTTTAGTGATTGATACAAAGGGAATCTAACATTTAATATTTGGAAATGTTTAACTATCAGCGAGTATAACAATTTTCATATCTTATCAAGTTCTTCTAAAGTTGAATAGCTGTCAAATATACGACCGATCGGTCTAAGTTAAAATACTAGTTCAATAAAAAATTGTTAATTCGACAGTGCATTTCTATTGCCCCAATATGAAAGATCCTGGTTTGCTCAAGGGCAGACCAGGATTCTTCATACTCCAACTACTATTTTTACAATGTTTTATCTCACAATCTGAACTGGCTGATTAATCATTTCCCCACCACTCTCCAGCCTGATAAAGTAGTTTCCAACGCTTAGGTCTGTTGCATTGAACTGGATTTCGTGC
>CAYLZH010000193.1:0-10016 GCA_964388245.1 uncultured Bacteroidales bacterium | reverse complement strand
ATAATCACAACCCCATACTTCCTCGCAATCAATTGCGTAAAAGTACTGGTTTTGATTTCTTCTTTTCGGTAATTCTTTACGGTGTAAAAACAGTACATACCTACCTTGCCCACTCTTGCTCGCGGCTATACTTTTATCAGTATAAAATTTAAACGATGAGCAACACAAAAAACATAGCATTGATCGACAAACACGAAATATACCGGACAGGATTCAGGACGGTACTTCGGAATCTCGATGCGGTTTTGGTTGCCGAAGGAGAAAACAGTTTGGTGCTTTTGAAGAACCCGGATTTTAAAAAAGCCAACCTGCTTTTTATCGACATCGGGATACAATGCTCAAGCTGTGGAAACCATATTAAGGAGTTCCTTCAGCAAAACCCGGCCACAAAAGTCATTGGCATGGTACAACATTTCGACCAGGTACGGTTGGAGGATTTAAAACAGGCAGGTATTAGTGGGTTCCTGCTTAAAAACACGCAGCGAAAAGAAATTGAACAGGCAATAGAAGAAGTAGAGCAGGGGAAATTTTACATCCCTGAATCAATAATAGAAAATGTATAAACCAATTTTAATTAAGAGTCATGGAAACAAAAAAGAAAGTATTATTAGTAGACGACGACATCGATGTTATCAACGTAGCAGAAGCTATTCTTAAAAAAGAAGGTTACGAAGTATTGTCAGCAAACGACAAAGTAGAAGGTATAAAGCTTATTAAAAGTTGGAAACCTGATGTTGCTATCCTCGATGTAATGATGAGCACTCAATTTGAAGGCTTCGAATTGGCACAAGAAATTATCAACAATCCTGAGCTGAAAGGAATGCCGGTAATTATGCAATCATCTATTGATGCATTGATCACCACCAAGCCAAGCGTTCAGCAAATGGCACGTGAGTTCCGCAACGATCCTAACTACAAAGACCTTGAGGTATTATTGCTTAAAAACGTTGAAACTGGTGATGCAGGTGTAGACTACAGAAACGAAAACGGAGAAAATATTTTCTTCCCTGTAAATGCCTTTATCCGCAAGCCCGTTCATGCTGACACTCTAATTCCAGAAGTTAAAAGATTATTGAATTAAGACAAGAGTTCTAACGCTGAATCGATAAGAATAGCAAAACCGACAGTTCAGAACTCCCCAACTCATAGAACATAGTTTAGTAGGTTAGATGGGGTGGGTAACTTGAATAGGGTTGCCCCCCCGAAATTCTCTCCTCTTCATTTTAGATTCTTAAAATCAGATAGGCAATGACAAGTATTGAAACAATATTAGACAAATATCCCGGAGCAAAGCGGGAAAACTTAATCCCTATTCTGCAAGAAATTCAGGAAAACGAGGGATTCCTATCGGAAGAAGCAGTAATAAATGTAGGACAAAGCCTGAATATCCCAACCAGTAAAATATTTGGAGTAGCCACATTCTACAACCAGTTTCGTTTCGAGCCCATAGGAAAATATCATATTCAGGTTTGTCGTGGTACTGCCTGTCATGTATTGGGTTCGGCAACAGTGCTTGAAGAATTAGAAAAAGCCGTAAAAATAAAGTCCGGCCAAACATCGCGCGATGGCTTATTCAGCATCGAGGTAGTAGCATGTATTGGAGCTTGCGGGTTAGCCCCGGTAATTGCCATTAATGGTGAATTCTATGCCAAGGTAACAAGCACATCGATACACGAGATTGTGAACGAGTACAAAACCAAAGAAAACGATAAATAGGATGGAAATTCTGAATGTAAACCGAAAAGAATTCCTGATCGATAATATATTGACTGATAAAGGAAATGCTTCGAAAGAAGAAATCAAAAAAGGAATCAGTCAGCTATTAAAAAAGGAAATTAGTACACCAGCTATTTATGTAGGAGCTGGAACTTGTGGTTTGGGCGCAGGAGCTGGAAAAACCAAAGTGGCTATTGAAAATTACCTTCAGCAAAAAGAAATTAAAGCCGAAGTAATTGAGGTAGGATGTATTGGATTATGTGCTGCCGAACCTTTAGTAGATATTTCAATTCCTGGTTTCAACAGAGTAAGTTTCCAGAATGTTTGTGCCGATAAAGTTGAAAATATTCTCGATTCTGTTTTTGAACTGGAGCTACCTAATGAAGATGTACTTTGCCAAATGGAGGATGGTAACAAGAAATGGGAAGACACAATTACATATAACGAGCATCCCTTCTTCAAGGCACAAACCCGTTTGGTATTAAAGAATTGCGGATTGATAAATCCTATCAGCATAGAAGAATACATTGCAAGCGGTGGGTACAAAGCAATGGTTGACACACTTAGCAATCACCGTTCCGAAGAAGTTGTTGATTTGATCCTTGAGAGTGGCCTACGAGGTCGTGGTGGTGGTGGCTTCCCTGCTGGTAGAAAATGGAAATTTGCTGCTTCTGAAAAAGCCGATCAAAAATACCTCATCTGTAATGCCGATGAAGGAGACCCTGGAGCTTTTATGGACCGTGCTGTTATCGAAGGTGATCCTCACCGTTTGATCGAAGGTATGGCAATTTCTGCTTATGCAATTGGAGCCTCTGTGGCTTATATATATATACGGGCTGAATACCCACTAGCAATAGAACGCCTGAAAATAGCTATCAACCAAGCAATAGATTATGGCCTGATTGGAAACAATATTTTCAATTCAGGTTTCGATTTTGAACTTAAAGTGAAGATGGGAGCAGGCGCATTTGTTTGCGGAGAAGAAACTGCATTGATCCATAGTATTGAAGGTAAACGAGGCATGCCTCGCCCCCGTCCTCCTTTCCCGGCTGTTAGTGGACTATTCGGAAAACCTACTATCATCAATAATGTAGAAACCCTATCGAATGTTCCTGAGATTATGAGGATGGGTGCTGATAAATTTGCCCAGATCGGGACCGAAACCTCAAAAGGAACAAAAGTATTTGCCCTATCCGGAAGAGTAGAAAAAACAGGATTGATAGAAATACCCATGGGAACTACCGTTCGCGAAGTAATTTTCGATATTGGTGGCGGCATTCCTGAAAACAAAGAATTCAAATCTGTTCAGATTGGTGGACCATCGGGGGGATGTATTACCAAAGAAAACCTCGACATTAAAATCGATTATGAATCCTTACTTGAAGTAGGTGCTATGATGGGATCGGGTGGTTTGGTTGTAATGGACGAACAAACCTGTATGGTAGATGTAGCGAAATTTTTCATGGATTTTATCCAACGCGAAAGTTGTGGTAAATGTATTCCATGTCGCGAAGGTACCAGGCGCATGCTTGAGATTTTGGAAAACATTACCAAAAAGCCGGTCAACACAAGCAAGTATGAGCCACTTGAAAGAATGAAAAGTGTAATGCAGTTAGAAAAGTTGAGCAAGGTAATTAAAGACACATCACTTTGTGGCTTAGGACAAACAGCTCCAAACCCAGTATTGAGCACGCTTAAATGGTTCCGCCATGAATATGAAGAGCATGTGTTCGATCGCAAATGTGCTGCCGGAGTCTGTACCGACCTTCGCACTTTCACAATTGATGTTGACAATTGTACAGGATGTACAATATGCGCAAAAAAATGTCCTACTGATGCTATTATCGGTGCCAGAAAAACACCTCATTTTATTGTAGAAGACAAATGTATTTCATGTGGCGCCTGTAAAGATGCCTGTAAGTTTGATGCAATTTTAATCAGTTAATTAGGGAATTGAGTATTTAAGTAATTGGGGCTAAGAATGGAATTTACCATGGGAACTTAGAAACGTAAATAGCAAGGCATGCGATGCTTTTAATGAAGGAGCTTACTTGAGTAAGTGACTGAACTAAAAGTTGAGCATAACGCAGCTATTGACGAATTAAAAGTTTCCACCTCAAATTTAAAACGTAAATAAGATGAATTTCAAAATAACAGGAAATAATCAGGAAATAGAGGTAAACAAAGGAGAACTTTTGTTAGACGCCTTACAAAGAAACGGGCACCGTGTTCCAACTCTTTGTCACATGAAAGATCGTTTCCCAACAGGAGCTTGCCGTATGTGTGTTGTTGAAAACAATGCCAATGGAAAACTGATCACGGCTTGTTCCTACCCGGTAGAAGAAGGAATGAAGATCAGCACAAACTCAGAAAGAGTAACCGAATCGCGCAAAACAATTGTTGAGCTGCTCTTATCTAATCATCCGGACGATTGCCTATACTGTGTACGTAACAAAAATTGCGAACTTCAGGATTTATCAGAAGAACTTCATGTTAGCGATCGTAGAATACGTGGGGAGAAAAATGATTATCACCTCGATTTAAGCAGTGCAAGTTTGGTTCGCGATCCTGCAAAGTGTATCCTCTGTGGACGTTGTGTTGCCGTTTGTGAAGAAACAATGGGTGTATCTTGTATCGATTTTGTAAACCGTGGTAGCCAGTCGATAATTGGAACGACTTTCGATAAAGGATTAAACGTATCGAGTTGCATCAACTGTGGACAGTGCATAATGGTTTGCCCAACCGGTGCATTAACCGAAAAGAATCACTTTGCCGAAATACAAGATGCTATTGCCGATCCTGACACAAAGGTTGTTGTTCAGTATGCGCCTTCTATTTCCATCTCCCTGGCTGAAGAATTTGGAATGGAACCAGGTAAAGATATCAATGGCATAATGAATGCTGCACTCCGCAAAATGGGATTCGATCATGTTTTCGATACCACTTTTGCTGCTGACTTAACTATTATGGAGGAATCAGAAGAGCTTATCCAACGAATTACAAACGGTGGTAAAATGCCAATGCTTACCAGTTGCTGTCCTGGTTGGATAAAATATGCAGAACAATTTGCACCTGATTTCTTAGAAAATCTGTCAAGCTGTAAATCACCTCAGCAAATGATGGGTGCTGTAATAAAAACCTTTTTCGCTGAGAAATCAGATATCAAGAAAGAAAAGATTTATTCAGTTTCCATTATGCCTTGTACCGCTAAGAAGTTTGAAGCACAACGCGAAGAAATGACACAGCAAGGAATTAGCGATGTAGATGCAGTCTTGACTACCCGAGAATTTGCCCGGTTTATCAAAATGTATGGTATCGACCTGGAAAAACTCCAACCAGAAAGTACCGATTCTCCATTGAGCGCGCGTAGTACAGCTGGAAAATTATTCGGAGCTACCGGTGGAGTTATGGAAGCCGCTATTCGTACAGCTTATTACAAACTTACAGGAACGGAACTAATTAAATTCCAGGTAACTGCCCTCCGTGGTTTGGAAGGTCGCAAAGAAGCTAAAATCCAGGTAGGTGATCTTACCATTGGTGCAGCTGTTGTTAATGGCATCGCCAATGCGAAAATACTACTTGATGAAATCAGGAATGGCCGCGATGATATTCATTTTATCGAAGTAATGGCTTGTCCGGGTGGATGTATTGGTGGCGGTGGCCAAACTATTGGCGCTAAACCAGAAGCCCTGACCGCACGAATGCAAGCACTCTATACAACAGACATGAACGAGTCTCTGCGTGTATCGCACAAAAACCCAGAAATAATCGAGTTATATAACGATTTCTTAGGCGAAGCTTGCGGACACAAAAGTCACGAGTTGTTGCACACACATTATAAGGTACGCGAAGAGGTGATGTTGTAATTCAATCGGCAATCTACATTCGGTAATAACCAGTAACCAGTAACCAGTAACCAGTAACAGGGAACTGATAAATGAACCAAGAGATAAAAAATAAGATTGTTTATACAGTGAAAAATCGCTGCCGGGTGTGCTATACCTGCGTTCGTGAGTGCCCTGTAAAAGCGATTAAAATTATCAATGGTCAGGCAGAGATTGTACCTGAGCGCTGTATTGCTTGTGGCAATTGTGTAATGGTTTGTAGCCAGGGGGCTAAAAATTATATTTCAACGATAGAGACTGCTTTTAGTTTAATTGGTAATGGTTCGGAGGTGGTCGCATGTGTAGCCCCCTCCTTCCCTGCCGAATTCGACGAATATAAAGATTACCGGACCGTTGTTGGAATGATTAGAGCCCTTGGTTTTAGTAAAGTTGTAGAAGTAAGTTTTGGGGCTGACCTGGTAGCCCTAGCTTACGATAAATACGAAAAAGCCAATCCGGAAAAAACAATAATAAGCTCAGACTGCCCGGCAATTGTGGCCTATGTTGAGCAGTATTTCCCAAAGCATATCGATAAATTGGCTCCTATCGTTTCTCCAATGGTTGCTACAACCCGATTGCTTAAGCAAAAATTCGGAGAGGAAATAAAGGTAGTTTTCATTGGGCCTTGTATTGCGAAAAAAGGGGAGTCTTCTGAAATTGATGATGCCATTACTTTCGAAGAACTACGGGCAATGCTCAAGACCAGGAACATAACTCCAGAAACTACAAAACCATCTGATTTCGATCCACCTCATTCGGCAAAAGGTGCTGTGTTCCCTGTAAGCAAGGGTATGTCAACCACCATTGGAAGGTGCGATGATATAAGTAGTGGCGAGACCATAGTAGCTGAAGGCAAGAAGCATTTTCGCGAAATTATTTCAGAGCTCAATGCCGGAGAAATAGATGCAAAACACCTGGAATTGCTTTGCTGCGAAGGTTGTATCATGGGGCCAGGCATGTCACCAAACGGGCGACGATTCAAGCGCATTTCACTAATCGCTAAATATGCTAAGAAAAAGCTTGAAAATCTGAATCATAAACAATGGGAATTGGATATGGAAAGTTTCGATGATCTTGATTTTAGCCGAAGCTATGAATCACATAAGACAAAACTTGAGCAACCAGGCGAGTATGAAATTCAGAAAGTCTTGGAGCAAATGGGCAAACACGAGGAAAAAGATCATTTGAATTGTGGTGCCTGTGGATATTCAACTTGTCAAAAACATGCAATCGCAATTGTAGAAGGTTTAGCAGAAGATGAAATGTGCTTGCCATACACTATTGAAAAATTGCATCAAAGTATTGATGACCTAAACAGCTCAAACGAAGAATTGGCTAGCGCAAAGCAAGCACTGAGACAATCAGAAAAGTTAGCCGGCATGGGGCAACTTTCTGCAGGCATTGCCCATGAATTGAACAACCCTTTAGGTGTTATCACCATGTACAGTAACATTTTGTTAGATGAATCTGGAGACAATGAAGAAATGCGTGCCGATCTGGAACTGATAGTTGAACAAGCAGATCGGTGCAAAAAAATTGTTGGCGGATTATTGAATTTTGCCCGAAAAAACCAACTAAAGAAAACCGAAGTTGATATTGAGGAATTCTGCCGACGAAGTCTGAATTCGGTACTTGCACCAAGAGCAGTTTCACTGGAATTTGAATCAAACAGCCTAAATCCCATGGCTCATATCGATACCGATCAAATGATGCAAGTATTAACAAATCTGGAGAAAAATGCCATTGAAGCCATGCCTAATGGAGGAAGATTAAAGCTTGTTTTAGAAGATAATCATGAGAATGTAATTATCCATATCAGTGACACAGGATCCGGCATATCGCAGGAAAACATGGATAAGATTTTCACACCATTCTTTACTACTAAAGGCTTAGGAAAAGGTACAGGACTCGGACTTCCATTGGTGTACGGAATTGTAAAAATGCACAAAGGAAATATTACTATCGAGTCGAACGGAAACTCCAAGAAAGGACAAACCGGAACAACGTTTAAAATAACGCTACCGAGGAATTAGTCTTAAAAACTCATGTTAATTTATTAAAATGCTATAACACGAAGTTGCACAGAGAACCACAGAGTTACACAAAGAAGTAAAAGAAAGTAAAAATATGTAAAGCCCTGAAAGGGCGTAATACAAAAGCCCAGTCCGAAGGGCTGGGTAAAAGACGAAACATGAAATCGCCGGAGGGTAATATTGGCTTAAAACACTCTCGTACTTTCCCGGCGGAACTTGGAGAATTATAAATTAAAATACTAAAATTAAATAAACAAACAGGATAAAACTTCGACCCCACCTACACAACAGTTTCGGTGGGCAGGCAAAGAACTTTTAAACTCAGAACTAAATAAACTCAGAACTATAAAAACTTAAAATAATGGAAAAGAAAGTAGTATTATTAGTAGACGACGATATCGATTACCTAACCCAAATGGAAATCCAGGTTCGCAACTTTGGTTTCAATGTAATTACTGCAAACAGCAAGGACGAAGCTATTGAAACACTTGAACATACCAAACCCGATTTAGCCATTATGGATTTAATGATGGAAACGCAAGACAGTGGTTTTATTTTGGCTTACAAATGCAAACAAAAATACCCTGATGTTCCTGTGGCAATCGCAACCGCCGTAACTCGCGAAACCGGCATTAAATTCGACCTGGAGAAAAAGGAAGATCACGAGTGGATAAAAGCTGATTTGTACCTTACCAAAGGTATCCGCAGCGACCAATTGCACCGCGAGATAAATCGCTTGCTAAAGATCTAAGGCGATAGGTAATTGAGTGAATTAAGTAATTGAGGATGATTAAGCGGTTTTCAAAATGGAGTTTTGAAGTACAGGCAATAGCCCCGAAGGGGTTTGATTTCAATAGCCCGGTATGAAATGCCGGGTAAAGTAAAACAGAGATATTTCGCCGGAGGAGGATGGGGATTTAACACCCTATCATTTTTCCCGGCGAAACCAGGAGTAAATTGGATTATTAGGAATTTGTGTAATGCAACATGGATAATAATCCCGGAGGGATTAAATATTAATAGCCCCGTATGTAGCGAAGCGAAATGCGGGGTAAAAGATTGATGATTAACATTCGCCGGCAATGGAAGATAGTTTGAAAGACTAACATTAAATTCCGGCGAAACATGGGGGATGTTCAATCGCAAGAAGAAAATCTCTTTCATGAACTGAAAAATTGGAGGTATCAAAATGGAAAAACTAAAAATATTAATCGTAGACGATGAACCGGGCATTCGATCCGGAATAAAAAGGGTATTGCGTAACTTTATGGTAGGTTTTCCCTTTATGGAAGACGATTTTGAATTCGTAGCCATCGAAGCTGAAACCGGAGAAATTGCTCTCGACATAATTCAAAATGAACCTATTGACATAATCCTTCTCGATAATAAACTCCCGGGAATTCAAGGCATTGACTTGTTAGAGAAAATCAATAAAATGAAACTCGACAGCGTAGTTATGATGATTACTTCCTATGCCTCTTTAGACCTGGCTGTTAAAGCAACAAATCAAGGTGCATATAATTTTGTGCCGAAGCCTTTTACCCCGCAGGAGTTAAAGTCAGCTATCGAAGGAATTACCAAACACCTCTTCCTGAAACGTATGACTCGCAAGATGAAAGAAGAGGGCAAACAGATCAGGTTCCAATTCCTATCGGTACTTTCTCATGAACTGAAATCACCTATAAATGCTGTAGAGGGTTATCTCCAGATTATGCAGGAAAAACAGGTAGGCGAGAGCATCGAAGATTACATGTCGATGATTGATCGCTCCTTAGTTCGTTTGCAAGGAATGCGCAACCTTATTATGGATATGTTAGACCTTACGCGAATTGAATCAGGCAAGAAAAGGCGCGATTTAAAAGAAGTCGATCTTTACGAGGCCGGCAAATTGGTTATTCATACCATGGAGCCATTGGCGATACAACGTAACGTAAAAATACATTTCGATTGCAACCAAGACCTCAATATGGAAGCAGATTCAGAAGAAATGGAGATTATTCTCAACAACCTGGTGTCGAATGCCGTGAAATACAATCGGGAGGGTGGTGAAGTTTTCTTTAATATAAACAAGCAAAAAGGCGACCTCATAATCCGTGTGGAAGATACAGGAATAGGTATAGCCCCGCAAGAGCAGGCCAACCTTTTTAAGGAGTTTTCACGTATTAAAAACGCAAAAACCAAAAATATCACCGGCTCCGGCCTTGGCCTTTCCATTGTTAAGAAAATGGTAGAATTGAATAATGGAACAATAAGCCTGGAGAGCGAAGAAGACAAAGGATCGGTGTTTACTGTTACGATTCCAACGGCATAATTGGCAATCTATGGAACAGCTGGCACGGACGTATAGTCCGAGCAATTAGAAAAGGTGGTATTACAATTTTCT
>CAYLZH010000192.1:0-10283 GCA_964388245.1 uncultured Bacteroidales bacterium | reverse complement strand
ATTGCTGATTTTGGCGAATTAATGGTACGATCAAAGACATCATTTACATTTGCTGATGATTTATTATAATGTTGAAATCTTTTAATTAGTCTTAACGAAACTTTTGCATCAGACGGTTCTGAAACCTGATCAATATCTATTCTTTTAACCTCTGGATCCTGGGCGAAAATAAAAAGTGGAACAAAAACAAGATATGTAGTCATTAACAGCAATTTTCTATAACTACATATAAAAATCATACGAAGTTGTTATTAGTCAAAGCTTTGTCCCGATTTCGACGAAAGTTCAATCATTTTATCATACTCCTCGGGCGTTAGGTCTTTGAAGAAGTAGTTTTTGGGATCAACTTTTTTTCCCTTTTTCCAAACCTCATAGTGTAAATGAGGTGCAGTACTTGTGCCCGAATTGCCAACAAAACCAATTACATCGCCCCGCTTTACAACATCACCCTTTTTAACATTGAATTTTGAGAGGTGGGCATACAAAGTTTCGTATCCAAATCCATGGTCAATCAGTATTTGCTTTCCATACCCGATTCGTGATGATTTCACCTTTTTAACAACACCATCGCCGGTAGAATAAATCTCGGTTCCTGTGGGGCTTGTAAAATCTATTCCGTAATGAAATTTCCTGATCCCATAAACAGGATGAATACGCCACCCCCAACCGGATGCTACCCTTTTCAAGTCTTTATTTGCAACAGGCTGAATTGCAGGAACACATGCGAGCATTTTCTCTTTATTAATTGCCATTTCGACCACATCGTCGTACGATTTTGATTGAACAACAATCATTTTGGTTATCTTATCAAGGCGTTTAGTGGTTTCAATTACCAGGTCGGAATAATCGTAACCACGAAGATTATTATACCGGTCGCTTCCACCAAAACCAGCGCTTCGTATAGAACTTGGAATTGGTTCGGCTGAAAAAATTGTGCGGTAAATATTATCGTCGCGTTCCTGAATATCTGCTAAAACTGATTCCACCTTACCAAACTGATGATTGAGAATATCATATTGAAGTTCGAGCTGACTCAATTCCCTTTTCAGTCTTTGCTCGGTTGGGGATTCATAAACTTTAGGATATAGATAGGTAAACAACAATGCTAAAAGAATTGTTGTAAAGATAGTGGGCAATGATTTGATGATTTTTTGCTGGGTGGTGAGTTCAATTTTTACATAGCTTAATGTTTCATTGTCGAATCTGTATTTGACTTTACCCATTTTCCCCAGTTTTGAATTCCTTAAATGAAATTAACTTCATTTGAGCCACAAATTTAGGAATTAAATTAATTTTGCAAAACGGAATTTTTCTGATTGTGCATAACTTGTTTATGCACTGTTGATAACTTTTAATATCAATCTAAAAATGACATCAAAAGAAATTAGACAAGCTTTTCTTGACTTCTTCGAATCAAAAGGCCACGCAATAGTTCCATCGGCTCCGATGGTGGTAAAAAACGATCCGACTCTTATGTTTACAAATGCCGGGATGAATCAGTTCAAGGATTTTTTTCTTGGCAACTCAAAACCAGGTCATCTTCGTATAGCCGACACGCAAAAATGCCTGCGTGTTTCCGGAAAACATAACGATCTTGAGGAAGTAGGCCACGACACCTATCACCATACAATGTTTGAAATGCTTGGTAATTGGTCGTTCGGTGACTATTTTAAAAAAGAAGCCATAGTGTGGGCCTGGGAATTTCTGCATGATATTCTTGATTTACCGGGCAATCGCCTATATGCCACAATTTTCGAAGGCAGCCCTGAAGATAATCTCAACCGCGATGATGAGGCCTATAGTTTCTGGAAGCAGTATCTTCCTGAAAACCGAATATTAAACGGCTCGAAAAAAGATAATTTTTGGGAAATGGGTGATACTGGTCCGTGTGGGCCTTGTTCAGAAATACATATCGATCTGCGCCCCGATAGTGACCGGCAAAAAGTTGATGGAAGTGAGTTAGTTAATCAAGACCATCCACTGGTAATCGAGGTTTGGAACCTGGTTTTTATTCAGTTCAACCGGCTTAGCGATGGCAGTCTGCAAAGTCTGCCCCAAAAACATGTCGACACAGGCATGGGTTTCGAACGACTTTGTATGGCCAAACAGGGTAAAACCTCGAACTACGACACCGATGTATTTCAGCCATTAATTAACGAAATTGCGAAATTGTCGGGTAAAACATATGGAACAGACCAAAAAACTGACATAGCAATGCGGGTTATATCCGATCATGTCAGGGCCATTTCGTTCTCAATTGCCGATGGTCAGCTTCCATCAAACAACAAAGCAGGCTATGTTATTCGAAGAATACTTCGCCGGGCAGTACGATATGCCTTTACTTTTCTTGATCAGAAAGAAGCCTTTATGCATAAAATTGTTATGGTATTAACCCAAACAATGGGCGGGGCTTTTCCTGAGTTAATTGCCCAGCAAACACTCATCGAGAAAGTTATATACGAAGAAGAACAATCATTCTTAAAAACACTCGATACCGGCATTCGAAGGCTCGAACAAATAATTACAAAGGTAAAATCAGAAGGATACAACTTTGTAAAAGGAAGCGAAGCATTCGAGTTATACGATACTTTCGGATTCCCTTTCGACCTTACAGAATTGATCCTGAAAGAAAAGGATATGATTGTCAGCAAGCGCGAATTCGACGAAGAAATGACAGCACAAAAGAACCGGTCGCGTAATGCTGCAAGCCTCGAAGCTGGCGACTGGCAGGTATTGTTACAGGATGACAGGGAGGAATTTATTGGCTACGACCATACCCGGACCGAAGTAAAAATTACTCGTTACCGCAAAATCAAACAAAAAAATAAGGAACTATATCAACTGATATTTAATTACACACCCTTTTACGCAGAAAGTGGCGGACAAATTGGCGATAAGGGCTTTATCAGGAACAATGATGAAACTATTGATATTATCGATACCGTTAAAGAGAATAACCTTACCGTTCATATCGCTAATAAACTGCCGGCGAACCTTATATCCGATTTCGAAGCTGTGGTTAATGAAACTAAACGAATGCTAACGGCAAATAACCATTCAGCAACTCATCTGTTGCATCTTGCCCTACGGAATGTACTTGGCAACCATGTTGAGCAAAAGGGATCGCTGGTTGAGCCGGCACGCCTGCGCTTTGACTTCGCTCATTTTCAGAAAATGACAGATGAAGAAATTTTAGCTGTTGAAAAGATGGTAAATCAAACCATCAGGGAAAATATTACTGTCGACGAACGACGTGAAATACCTCTGAAAGAAGCACAGGAAATGGGTGCCATATCGTTGTTTGGCGAAAAATATGGCGATATTGTCAGGGTGATCCGCTTTGGCGATTCGGCTGAACTATGTGGAGGGACACATGTCGAGGCCACAGGCTCAATCGGCATGTTTAAAATTATTAGCGAGACTGCAATTGCTGCAGGGATTAGACGAATTGAGGCAATTACCGGCCATCAGGTCGAAGAGTATTTCAATTCAAAAATGAATACGCTTCAACAAATTGCCTCATACTTTAAAAATCCGGCTGACCTTGTCAGAAATGTTGAAAATCTGATAAGTGAAAATGCAAAACTTGCAAAATCGCTCGAGTCTTTTTCGAAAGAAAAATTAAAAATGGTCAAGTCCACTTTAAAAGGTCAAAAAGAAGACATCAATGGAATTAGCTTTGTTTCCGCAAAATTGGATGTTTCATCGGCAGCCGAAGTTAAAGACCTTGCATTTCAGATGAAAGATGAAATCGATAATTTGTTTCTCGTTACCGGTGCCGAATTAGACGAAAAAGCTAATCTCAGTATAATGATATCACACAATCTTGTTGAGGATCGTGGTCTTAATGCCGGACAAATTATCCGAGAAATTGCCAAAGAAATTAAAGGTGGTGGCGGTGGCCAGGCATTTTTCGCCACGGCTGGAGGAAAAGATCCAGCCGGAATCGACAGGGCACTCGAAAAAGCCAGGGAAATTATTGTTGAAAAAAGTAAAGGTTGAAAAATCTATCAACTATGTAAACTTTCCTGACACAACATTTATCACAATTTGCTGCAGCCGAATCACTACTTTTGCCGGTCATTTATGCGCATAATGTATCGAAATATTGCTGAAAGCGAACGCGAAACATTTCGGCTTCATGTAACCTATTCTATTTTAGAAGGGATCATTTTTGGTGTATTTGCTTTAAACGAGTTTATATTTCTGAAAAGCATGCAGGGATCGAATTACATGCTAAGTTTTTTGTTCCTGTTTAGCATGACAGTTCTTTTGCCTACTATAGTCTTCAATGAAATTCTCAGGCGTACGGTCAATAAGAAAAAAATGATGCGCCTTACTGCAATAATTACCCGGGCTCCTCTATTGTTACTTTTTCTATTCCCATCAGATCCTGAGATATATAGTAAAAACATTACCTTTCATCTGATTTTCCTGGCAATTTTCCTGAATTACTATTTGGCCTCACCCATTATTTTTCCTACCATCAACCTTTTTCTGAAAAATAATTACAGTCATAAAAATTTTGGCCGTCTGTATAGTTGGGCCAGTTCGATAAATAAAATTGCGGCCATAACTGCCACCTTTTTTTTTGGCCTGTTGCTGGATTGGGATCATTATGCCTTTCGGTATATCTATCCGTTTATTGCTTTGCTCGGAATTGCATCAATATTTATACTCTCAACCATAAGTTATAAAGCACCTGATAGTGAAATACCAAAACAAGGATTATGGCAATCGGCCCGTTTATCTGCTGTGCGACTTTGGCAAATTGTAAAAGGTAACAAGGCTTATCGCGATTTCGAGACAGGATTCATGCTTTATGGATTCTCATTTATGCTTACCACTTCGGTAATAACTATCTTTCTTGAAAAAGAATTACATTTAAGCTATTCGAGCCTTGCGTTTTATAAAAATGGATATGTAGCACTATCAATTTTCCTTCTTCCTTTTTTTGGACGGCTTATTGGCAACACTGATCCAAGAAAATTTGCAATTTTTACATATGTGACATTATCACTGTATTTATTTTTCATCGGTTTCACTCAATATTTTCCATCAGGTTTTGAAGTTTTTGGAATTCAGGTTTACTATTATCTGATTCTTGCATTTGTATTTTTTGCGGTATTTGCAGCAAGTATGGGATTACTCTGGCACATTGGCTCGGCTTATTTTTGCAAGTCATACGAGGCAGGCGAATATCAGGCCATTCATTTGTCGTTAACCGGATTACGTGCAGCAGTTGCCCCTTTGTTGGGTATTTTTGCCTACGAACAATTGGGATTTAGTTTTACCTTTGGTGTTGGTATCGGGCTTTTACTCATTGGTGTGTGGCTTATGCAATGGTCATTAAAAAACAGGTAATACAAGTTGTTAAAAAACTTCAACAAATGATCATGTCATCAAGAAAAAACTATTTTCTTTAAGGTCGGAATTTATGAAAGTATAAATCGGTATTTTTATATGCTGATTTGTTTGAATGAAAATTGATTATATTAATACCAAATCAGAAAAAAGTAAGTTTTTTGTTTTATAAATGAGCTCATTAAAAGACATCCGAAAGAAACTATATATAGCCATAATGGCCATTCTTTCGATTTGTCTATTCCTGAATTCGAAACAAGCCATATCGCAAGACGATTTTGGCTGTCCTGATATCACCAATAAAAAAATTTTAAAGAAGTTTAACAAAGCGATGGAATTACCGGCTCGTTCACGCGAATCATACAACCTTTTATTGGAAGTCGTAAAGGATGAGCCTGATTTTGCCGAGGCCCTGTACATCCTTGCCGACATAAATAAAGGGAAAGCAAGTCGATCGTCTCATAATCCACAGAGCAAGAAAAATTATGAAAACAGGGCGAAAAACTATTATGAAAAAGTAATCGAGGTGTGTCCTGCTTTCGACAAGTATTACTCCTACTTTTATGTTGGTAAATATTATTACATCAGGGAACAGTTCGAAAAATCCTATAAATACCTTAATCTTTTCCTTTCAAATAATGCAACTGACCAGAAAGAAATAGCTGAATCACGCACTATGCAGAAAGAAATGGAAACCTATATCGACTTAATTTCGAACCCGGTACCATTCGAACCCAAAATTATTAAAGGCGTTTCTACAAACTCTGATGAATTTCTTCCATTAATTAGTCCAGATGGCGAGTATATTTTTTACACACACCGTTTTCTTGAGAAAAATAAATACACCAGCATCCAAAAACAAGTGGAGCATTTTTCAATAAGTGAAAGGTCGCAGGATTCCACCGGACATGAATCATATTCAGAAGGAAGGAGCATGCCAATTCCCTTTAACCAGGGCCAACGGCAGGGGGCAGCAACCATTACAATCGATAACAATCATATTTTCATGACCATTTGCCAACATACCGATATTACCGGGCAGGCCTATGAGAATTGTGATATTTTTACCTCGGACTATGAAAATGGAGAATGGACAGATTTTCGAAATCTGGGCCCACATGTAAACAATGAAAACACATGGGAAAGCCAGCCTTCAATTTCTGCTGATGGAAAGTCCCTTTTCTTTGCCAGCATCAGGGAAGAAAACATTGGATTTGATTATGAAAATCAAACATCTGATATTTATCTATCTCAACTCGACGATGATGGAAACTGGCAACCTGCTGTAAACCTTGGACCTTCAATAAATACCAAAGGAAATGAAAAATCGCCCTTTTTACATTCCGATAGTAAAACCTTGTATTTTGCCTCGGATGGCATGGTAGGAATTGGCGGATACGACATTTATTATTCAAAACAGTTAAACGGGAACAAATGGTCTGAACCAATAAACATTGGCTACCCGATAAACACCAAAGACGATGATCTGGGTTTTATTGTTAGTACCGATGGAAAAAAGGCATATTTCTCCTCCAATAAACTAAATGGCAATGGCGGCTGGGATATCTATTCGTTCGACCTGTACGAAAAAGCCCGGCCCGAGAAAGTACTTTTTGTAAAAGGACACCTTGTCGATGAAGAAGGAAATCAAATTACTGATGCCAAAATTGAAATGCGTTCGGCCTTTTCCGAAAGAGTAACTGAAGGACTTGTAGACAAACTTACCGGAAAGTACGCAGTGGCCGTATCCTATGAGCCGGAGGAAGAATTCATTATGACAGTAAAGAAAAAAGACTATGCTTTTACATCACGGTATTTTACTCCTTCAGAAGACGAAGATATTGAAATTGAAGATGAGCTGGAAATTGAAATCAAACCAATTGAGGTGGGCGTTACTGTAAAACTTCATAATATTCTGTTCGATTTCAACTCCGATGAGTTTGACAACGCAAGCCGGGTTGTTCTTGACAAATTTATCGAGTTTTTAATCGAGAATGAGAGCGTTAAGATTGAAATCCATGGACATACTGATAATATCGGATCGCCCGAATCAAACCTCGATTTATCGAACCGTCGGGCAAAGGCAATCGAAAATTATCTCCATTCACAAGGTATTTCTAAGCCCAGAATGACATCAAAAGGATTTGGCGAATCAATGCCTGTTGCCAGCAACAATACCGACAAAGGTCGGGCCTTAAACCGACGCACTGAATTTGTTATTATTGGTAAGTAATATCATCAATCTGATAACAATTTGCAAAGTTATATAGTGGTATTCATTTACTAAAACAGCCAACTTATCACAAAAATTAACACATGGTTTGTTTAGCTTTAATTTAATTACTAATTTAGCCCTAAATACTTTTGCTATGAAAACACAACAAAAATCTTTTTCCGGAGAGTTTTCAATTGAAAACAAGGATCAGTTTACATTTGACATCGATCCACAATTAATCCTCATTTTTGGTGCACCAAAACTTTTGGTTAATAGTGGAGTCGTAAAGCTATACAAAGAACTATATCCCGGCAGTATAATAACAGGTTGTTCAACTGCAGGAGAAATCTATAGTTCTTCGGTTTTTGACGATACAATTGTGGCTAACGCCATTAGTTTCGAAAAGGCAAAAATGGAGTATTGCTCGGTTTGCCTATCCGAAGTCGAAAATGTCTTTGAAGCAGGAAAAAAACTACTTGCAAACTTTAGCCAGGAAGGAATGCAACATGTCATTGTACTTTCTGATGGAATCGAGGTAAACGGAACCGACCTTGTAAAAGGCATTAGTAGCATGCTGCCATCCAAGGTAAATGTAACCGGAGGTCTTGCAGGCGACGGAGCCGATTTTAATAAAACCTATGTTATTGACAACGGCGAAGTAAGAAGCGGAATAATATCAGCAATTGCATTTTACGGTGAGTCGCTTGCAATAGGGTATGGAAGCTTAGGAGGATGGAGTAGTTTCGGTATTGAACGATCGGTAACCCGGTCTGAAGGAAATGTCCTTTATGAACTGGATAACCTACCAGCCTTAGAGATTTATAAGTCATACCTTGGCGATCAGGCTGCTCAATTACCTTCCTCCGGATTGTTGTTCCCACTTAGCTTACGATCATCAGCTGATAGTGAACCTTTGGTCAGGACTATTCTTGGCATCGATGAGGAAACACAAAGCCTGACCTTTGCCGGTGATATTCCTGAGGGTGCGTACGTTAAGTTAATGAAAGCCAATATCGACGGGTTAATCTCAGGTGCCGAAGGAGCTGCTGAAGCAAGTATCTTCAAGAGCCTTGATAAAATGCCTCAATTTGCTATTTTAATTAGCTGTGTTGGCCGTAAACTTGTTATGAAACAGTTAGTTGAAGAAGAAGTTGAAGCTGTCAAAGATGTTCTTGGCGAACAGGTTTTGATCACAGGATTTTATTCATACGGTGAGTTGGCACCATTCCAGCACGCCGAACCCTGTGAACTCCATAATCAAACAATGACTATTACAACTTTTACCGAAATTTAAAATCAGGTAAAAAAATACTGCTTTTTTGTAAACTATATGGGAAAATTTTCGTTTGAAAAATCAATATCAAACGTTAACTAAACTTTTTATTGGTGTATGCATCGTTTATTGCGCCGACAAATAAAGAAATACTTATCTGAGAACCAGGCACAAAACCCGGAATATCTGCGATTTATTGAAGCTGTTGATGAGGCCTATAATAATTTTCAATCAAGCTACGAACACCTTGAAAGAATTTTAGAATTAAGCGCTAAGGAATCATTCAGCGAGCTTTCGAATTTTAAAAATGCCATTAATGCTGCCACCTTGGTAGTTATGACAGATCACAAAGGTATTATTCAGTTTGCAAATGAAAATTTTCTGCAACTTTCAGGCTACAAAAAAGAAGAACTTGTTGGGCAAACCCATTCAATTTTTAATAGCGGCTATCATAGCAGAGAATTCTTCACCGAATTGTGGGAATCTTTACTCTCCGGTATAATCTGGCAAGGAGAAATCTGTAATAAGGCAAAAGACGGTACAATATTTTGGGTCGACTCTACAATTGTTCCTTTACTAAATGAAGCCGGAAAACCAAATCAGTTCCTGGTAATCAGAAAAAATATTACAAAAGAGAAACAGGCTGAAAAAGAAATTCTTGAATATGCACGCCATCTTGAACGGATTAACAAGGAGCTCGATCAATTCGCTTATGTAGTTTCGCACGATTTAAAAGCTCCGCTACGCGCTATAAATAATCTGTCGGAATGGATCGAAGAAGACCTTGAGGGTAGCCTCGACGGTGAAATACAAAACAATATGAATTTATTAAGGGGCAGAGTTCAGCGGATGGAATCGCTCATTAATGGAATTCTTGAATACTCGAGAATTGGCAGAAAGCAAACTCACGAACAGTTAGTTGATTTAAATGAAATAGTTGGCGAACTCCTGAGCCCTGAAATGCTTCCTGAGAAATTTAAAATCATTTGCCCCGACAACCTGCCTGTATTTCATACCGAAAAAGTGGCTATCGAACAGGTATTTTCCAATTTTATCAGCAATGCCATAAAATATAATACTGATGAAAATCCAAGTATTGAAGTAGGATTTAAGGAAAATGGAAGTTTTTTTCATTTTTTTGTAGCCGATAACGGCCCGGGAATCGAGCCAGAATATCACGACCAGGTGTTTATAATTTTTCAAACGCTGCAAGCACGCGATAAAGTTGAAAGTACCGGTGTTGGACTTGCGATAGTGAAAAAAATTATCCAGGAAAAAGGCGGAAAAGTCTGGATCGAATCAAATGGAGATAAGGGGGCCCGATTTAATTTTACATGGCCCAAACAAACTGTAATAAATTAACGAAACACAATATGTTAGACAAGGTGATTAGCATAATGCTGATAGAGGACGATGAAGTTGATATTATGA